>VEPM01000022.1 GCA_012026795.1 Candidatus Methanoperedens sp. | reverse complement strand
AGCCTATCCCTATTGAAGTCAAAACCAAAACAGGAATAGACGTTGGATTAATCGATCTGATAACCCTGAGTAACGGGGAACAGATCAAACCTCCAAAGTTCCTGCGGGAATCAGAGGATAAACTGACACGGGAACAGAAACGGTTAAGCCGGAAAAAGAAAGGGTCGGGGAAAAGGAATAAGCAGCGGGTGATTGTATCAAAAGTACATCGAAAGATCAGGAATCAAAGAAAAGATTTTGCTCATAAACTGTCAATAAATCTTGTGAATACATATGATCTAATCAAGTTTGAAGATTTGCAAATAAAGAATATGATGCAAAATCATCGTCTTACAAAGTCCATATCCGATGCAAGCTGGTATCAGTTAATGCAATTCACGAAATCCAAGGCAGAATGTGCCGGGAAAATAGTTGAATTCGTTAATCCGGCAGGAACATCGCAGACCTGTATTTGTGGGTTCCATGTCCCGAAAGACCTATCAGTGAGGGTACATCGGTGTCCTTCCTGTGGTCTTATCATGGGAAGAGATCAGGTATCTGCGATATTAATCGAGAATAGCCCAACCAGTACGGTAGGAACTACCGGAATTAACGCCCGTCAAGGACTACTCAATAGAGGGTCAATGCAACGGGACGCTCCGCGGCTTTAGCCCGAGCAGTTCACTAAAACAGGCAAAAATATCAAGAGACGAATGGTTGAAATGACTATTTTTTTATGCTTTTAAAAATTGTACAATTGGTAAAAAATAATCCTAACCTGCCTGATCAGAAAAGCGTTTCCGCAGCAACAAGTGCATTTTCGTAGTTGGCCGGATATGCTCTAATCTTTATTCTTGCAGTGATCGTATCCGCAGTCGTTGCAAGCCTGATTTTTCCTTCAAAAGCAGCCTGCTTATCGAACCTGATATGCAAACAGCATTCATCGTCAATCCTTTCACACCGTTCATTCCTCAACTTTTCAAGTTCATATTCAGGCAAACCTGACTTTAAAGTATCGATAAAACGGGTGCAGTCTTTACTTTTGATCTGTCCCTCAAGTAAGATGATCGGATTGCCAAAATGACCTTCGGTCTGTGTTTCATTAATTTTATTATCAAAAAGGAACAGTGACAGGGCAGTTTTTACCCTGTCATCACTTTCGGTGGCATGAACACTTGCCCGGAAAGTGATATAATGCATACTCATTTGCCAGTATTGTCGTGAGATCTCAGGCTGGGTCTTGTTTTCTCGGTACCTATGCCTTTGTGCCTCTGGCCCCTGCCCTTTCTGCCTGCGCTTGTCTTTCCCCTGAATACGCGGCCTTTCTGGGTATTATTGCATATCCATTTAAGGTTTTTATCAGCCTTTATCGAAGGATGATGCGGGTCAACAACTATTACCTCATACCATTTGTGTTTGCCGTCCTGGCCTACCCAATAACTGTTTAATACCTGCATATTTGGGAATCTGCGTGCAACACGCTCTTCACCAATGGTCTGGATGCTCTTCCCGGGTGTGATCTTATTAACGCCCATGTGCTTGGTTCGTCTTCCGCGCTGCCATCTGGATTTTCGCCTGGCCCCGCGTCTTATCCTCACGCGTGCGACTGCAATACCCTGTTTTGCCTTAAAACCAAGGGCTCTTGCCCTGTCAAGTCTTGTCGGATGGTCCAGCCTTGTTACTGCGGGTTCGCGCCTCCAGACCTGCATCCTTTCCCATAAGAGTTCACCGACATCTGATTCGTCGGGTTTTTTCCATGCGTCCCTGATGTACGCGTACATTGATTTCATTGTTTTCTCCAGTTTAGTTTTACGGTTCAGCCTTATCAGGCCACATCCCTGCGGGATTTTCTCCCGCCACTTCTTGCCTTTAAGAAGTTCATTGTAGTTAAAGATTTCTTACATTTTCATTTTATATGATCATCTATAATATAAAAAGGTAAATTGTACCCCAACCTATATAAAGCTTTAAATACCCTATATAAACGTGAGAATATGGTAAATACTACGGAACCAAAAAAAACAATAAAGATAGAAAATGTAGTTGCATCGACTGCTATTGGGGCAAAACTTGACCTCAATGAAGTTATAAGGGTCCTTGAAGGAGCGGATTATAATAAGGAGAGATTCCCGGGTGTTGTTTACAGGACTGCAAACCCGAAAACCGCAGCTCTGATCTTCGGAAGCGGAAAGATCGTCTGCACAGGAGCAAAAAGTATTGCTGATGTAAGTGTGGGTCTTAACAAGGTATTTGATAAATTAAAGACAATGGGTGTTGATATACCGGCAAAACCGGAAATAGTGATACAGAATATCGTAGCCTCAGCCGATCTGGGAAGAGTGCTGAACCTTAATGCCATAGCCATTGGCCTTGGGCTTGAGAATATCGAATATGAACCTGAACAGTTCCCAGGTCTTGTTTACAGGCTGTCAGTCCCGAAAGTTGTCATGCTTTTATTCGGATCAGGTAAACTCGTAGTAACGGGTGGAAAGAAACCCGAAGATGCTGAAGCAGCAGTTGAAAAGATAGTACTTGAACTTGATGGATTGGGCCTGCTATAGGCCTTTCTTTTATTTCCTTTTTTATTCTTTTGACAGGTAGATTTCTGGCAATTCATCCCGTTAATCCTGTTATCCTGTCCATTTATTGGATGGACTCAAACAGACCAGAACATTTTTATTTTTAGACACGTTCTGTGATACCTATGAAAGTCCTTTTGATCGGAGGCGGAGGAAGGGAACACGCCATCGCAGAATCCGTTGCCCGAAGTTCTAAGAATCCACAGCTTTTTGCCGTCATGAGCAAGAAAAATCCTGGTATAGCACGTTTATGTAAAGAATTCCTGCTTATAAAAGAGACAGACCAGGCAGTTGTGGATTTTGCCGTAAAAAACAATATTGAACTTGCTATAATCGGTCCTGAAGCTCCTCTTGCAGCCGGTATTTCAGATATGCTATGGAACGCCGGGATCCCGGTCGTCGGGCCGCGGCGGCTTGCAGCCCGGATCGAATTTGATAAGGCATGGACGCGCGGTTTTATGAGAAAATACGGAATTCCGGGATGTCCGGGTTTTAAAGTGTTCAGGAAAGGGGAAAGCGGCACAGATGAATTCATTGACGAGCTGGGTGATGTCGTGATAAAACCAGCAGGCCTCACAGGCGGAAAAGGTGTCAGGGTGATGGGAGACCATTTTGGCATTGAAGGTGCAAAGGCCTATGCAAAAGAAGTCCTGGAAAATGACGATGTTGTGATCGAAGAGCGGTTGATTGGCGAAGAGTTCACCGTCCAGGCATTCGTTGATGGTAAAACCCTTGCGTTTGCACCATCTGTCCAGGATCATAAGCGGGCGTTCGATGGCGATAAAGGCCCCAATACAGGCGGGATGGGCTCATATAATGATTCAAAAGATATTTTGCCTTTTATGAAAGAATCCGATTATATTGATGCCAAAAAAATCATGAACGAGACAGTGAGGGCAATCCAGAAAGAAACAGGTGTTCCTTACCAGGGCATCCTGTATGGCCAGTTCATGGCAACAGCTAAAGGTATATCGGTCATCGAATTCAACGCGCGCTTTGGGGACCCGGAAGCAATGAATGTCCTGCCTCTTCTTGAAAATGATTTCCTTGAAGTCTGTTCAAATATCGTCAACGGGACACTTGATAAGATCGATGTCAGATTTAAAAAACAGGCAACAGTTTGCAAGTATGCAGTACCTTCAGGCTATCCTGATGATCCGGTAAAGGATTCTGTTGTGGAAATTAGCAAAATGAAAGATTCTCTTCTTTTCTATTCAAGTGTATATGAGAAAGATAATAAAATATATACAACCGGTTCAAGGGCTCTTGCTGTCCTGGGAATA
Source organism: Candidatus Methanoperedens sp. (assembly GCA_012026795.1). NCBI lineage: Archaea > Methanobacteriati > Methanobacteriota > Methanomicrobia > Methanosarcinales > Candidatus Methanoperedentaceae > Candidatus Methanoperedens > Candidatus Methanoperedens sp. The sequence goes on along the minus strand of VEPM01000022.1, from coordinate 67,880 downwards.
GCAGATACTATCAGGGATGCGGAAAAGAAAGCTCAGGATGGCCTGTCATGTTTGAAAGGAAAATTGCATAGCAGGCGTGATATCGGAACAGATGATCTCATCATGAAAAGAATTCAGCATATGAAAGAGTTAAGGCTAACTAAACATATAGAATAACTATGGATAATGATGCTACGAATAAAGAACCGGAAAAGCAACTGGAAAAGAAACCTGAAAAAGATAAATCCCTTGAAAATCTTGAACGGATGCTTGAGAAATTGCCTGAAAATGCAAAAAAGCCAATCCTTGACCTGATAAATAAAAGAAAAGTTGAGCTTGGACTTTTGAAATCAGAATTAAAGCCACTGGGTTATAAATTGAAAAAAGGAAAAGCAAAACCACAGCCCAAGCCGCAGACAAAAGAAAGCATGGAATCACTTCGAAAAATTGCTGCGAATATCGGGACAATTAAAGAAGTACAGAAAACAGATTTTCACGATGTGGATGTCAAAGACCAGCCTCTGAAAAAAGAGACAAAAGCACTGGAAGAGGCTGACTCATACAAATACTGAGCCATTTATTTTATATTGCTTTTAACTGCCAATGACATTATCAAGGCTTATTATCCAGAAGATCAAAAAGCAAGGGCCGATTTCCTTTCATGATTTCATGGAAATGGCACTGTACTATCCCGGACTCGGGTTTTACACATCTGATAGAGAGAAAATAGGAAAGGCAGGAGATTATTATACAAGTTCAAATCTCACTCCCGCATTTGGTGAACTGCTGGGAAAACAAATCGAAGAGATGTGGCATATACTTGGAGTAAAAGAGTTCACTGTCGTGGAAATGGGCGCTGGCATGGGTATTCTTTCAGGAGATGTACTATCATATCTAAAAAGAAATCATGAATTTTTCCAGGAATTAAATTACTGTATCGTGGAAAAAAGCCCTTCTTTGCGAAAAGAACAAAAAAAACGATTGTGCAATGAAAATGTAAAATGGTTTGATTCGATAAACGATCTTAAGGGGATGGAAGGGTGTATTTTTTCCAATGAACTTCCAGATGCATTTCCCGTGCATGTGGTAATAATGGAAAAAGAACTTATGGAAGTCTTTGTGGGATATGAAAAAAATTTCATTGAAGTATTAAAACCCGCTTCCACTCAACTAAAGGATTATTTCAAAGAACTGGATATTACATTGCCTCCCGGATATCGCACCGAAATAAATCTCGATGCGATAAAATGGATCCGGGAGATCAGTTCAGCTTTAAAAAAAGGTTTTGTCATAACGATAGATTACGGTTATCCATCCAATGAACTTTACCAGGAATACAGGAACCGTGGTACTCTAATGTGCTACTATAACCATTCAGTGAATGAATCTCCATTTGAGCATATCGGGGAGCAGGATATGACATCTCATATCAATTTTTCGGCACTGGATCACTGGGGACAGAAATCCGGGCTTGAACCGGGCGGTTTCACTGACCAGGCACATTTTCTAATAGGGATTGGGATCGATGAATACCTGAAAAAGTTGCAGGAAAAAAGTCCAGTGGATTATTATAAGAAAATGCTTCCCATAAAATCGCTGATAATGGATATAGGCGAGACATTCAAAGTCATGATACAGAAAAAAGGAGTTGAACGTGCGGAATTATCGGGTTTGAAATTTCCGTCCCGTCAATCCTTGAAATGAAAAACAAAAAGAAAAAATGAAATCAGATGACAAGACACATCGGTTCTTCGCAGCAGAGAACTTCACCTGCGCTATCTGAAGCACAGACCATTTCACATCCGCAAATCTCGCAATAATATGTTTGCCCTGATTCTGCTTTAGTGGCTTTCTCCGTCTTCACTTTCTTTTTTGGTTTTGCAGCTCTTGTTTGGGATTTCGCAGTTTTTGTTTCAGGTTTCGCAGTTATTTTACCTCTTTCTTTCCACCACGAAGATGTAGATGGTGTGGTAGATTTTGATTCGGTTTCTTTGGCCATAAAATATTACCTCCACTATATAATATAGATTAGACATTCTATAATTTATAGATGTCGGTTATCAAAACTCTTAATTATCCTGCCTCAATTAATAGAGAATATGGCGCAAGATAAGGCTAATGAAATAATCGCATTACTGAAAAATGAATATCCCGGAGTAAAGATCGCGCTTCATTATTCAGATCCCCTGGAATTGCTGATCGCTACAATTCTATCCGCACAATGCACGGATAAACAGGTAAATGCAGTCACAAAAAATCTCTTTAACAAATACAGGATACCGCAGGATTATATCAGAGTCTCCCAGGAAGAGCTTGAGAAGGATATTTATTCTACAGGATTTTACAGGAATAAGGCAAAAAATATTAAGGAATTATCTAAAATTCTCATTAATGATTTCAATTCAAAAGTCCCTGATACCATGGAAGCTCTCCTTACACTCCCTGGTGTGGGGCGAAAGACTGCAAATATCATATTATCAGGTGGGTTCGGGAAAATTGAAGGGATAGCTGTTGATACGCATGTGAAAAGGATTGCTTTCAGGCTGGGATTGACTGCTAATACGGACCCGGGAAAAATTGAAAAAGACCTTATGAGGATCATTCCTGAGGATGATTGGGCTATTTTAACACTTCTCCTGATACATCATGGGCGAAAAATCTGCACCGCCAGGAAACCGCTGTGCGGGGAATGCGTTCTGAATAAACTTTGCCCAAGTGCATTTACTTTCGGATGAGAACATGTCACTTTCTGAATACCGGAAAATAAGGGATTTTAAAAAATCACCTGAGCCACAGGGAGGAACAAAGCAGAGTGCCGGAAGCATTTTCGTAGTGCATAAGCACAATGCGTCGCACCTGCACTACGACCTGAGACTTGAAATCGGCGGAGTCCTGCGGTCATGGGCTGTCCCGAAAGAGCCGCCTGAAAAAGAAGGCATAAAGCGCCTCGCTATACAGGTTGAAGACCATCCCCTTGAATATGCTGATTTTGAGGGAACGATACCTGAAGGCATGTACGGCGCGGGAACTGTACGCATCTGGGACAACGGCGAATTCCTGATCGAAAAAGAAAAGGATGAAGAGCTGCTTTTCGAATTAAAAGGGCGAAAGTTGATCGGGAAATATGCCCTTATAAGGACTAAATTCAAAGGAAAGGATTCCTGGCTTTTCTTCAAGAGAAAATAATTATGTGGAAGAACATAGCGAAATTCGGGAAAAAACTCGTGGACAGCGGGCTTGTGGAATCGCAATTCGGAAATATCAGTATCCGTAATGACGATAAGATGCTTATCACCAGAACCGGAGTTCATCTTAATGAGATAAACAGGAACAGTGTGGTGGAACTGGATATTGATAAACCTTCAGATCTTGAGACCATTGCTTCATCAGAAACCATAGTCCACAGGACTATATACAAAAATACTTCTGCACTTTCGATTATCCATGCACATCCTTTTTTTTCGGTTATTGAGTCAATGCTTGTTGAAAATGAAACAATTATCCCGATTAACATCGAAGGTGAATATTTCCTGCATGAGATACCTGTAGTGAAAGGCGCTACCGGATCATTAGAACTTGCCAATAAAACAGCTCAGGCACTTAGCACCCACAAAGGAGTAATCGTTTTTGGCCACGGGACATTTTCTGCCGGAAAAACGCTGGAGGAAGCTTATTTTGTTACGGCGCTGGTGGAGCAGAGCTGCAAAATGAAATATTATTTCGACCTGGCAAAAAGATCGAAAATGCACTGAATTTACAATAACACTTGGATTTTTTCAGGATTCCAATCACCGCAAAGGACACAAAGTTTAGCCTTAACAAATCGATAACTCAATATTCATTCTAAAAGGCGGCTGAAATCGAAAGGTTCAACATCCTTTTTCAGACTGGTTTTTTCTTTTGGTTTATGTTCAGGAGCTTTACCTTTACCCAAAGTTTTGAAGATCTTATCTTCTGTAATATCAAGGATATTCATAAGTCTCGCCATTACTCTTATGACATTCACTAATATAAATTAAACTAATTTTTTTCAGATATTCTCATTCTGGTATACACCGCAATATCCTTTCCTGACTTCCTCCCCAAGCCTGAAAAACAAAAGTTGAAGTACACGCGCATCTTTTTTTACCCTGAACCCCTTCTCATTATATACAACAAGGAGGCTCTCGGATCTTCCGCTGTAACCCGCATCCCATACAGCGGTTTCCACAGTCACGCCGCAGCGAAGTAAGCTTGAGCGCGGTTTTGCGATCGCTGCGATGTTTTTAGGGATGTTCACGATCTCGTTGAATACGATCTTATAGCTTCCTTTTGGTAAATGCAGCCATCCTTCCTCATCGAAATCAAGGTTTTTTGTCTGCGGGAGTTTCCTTTCTGAGTTATCAAAAGCGATTGAACCTGGACCATCATGAAATTCCACGCGCTGCAGGGTCAATTCGATACCGTTGGGCTGCACCTGGATATCCGGGTCGATCATTTTTTCGACAAGTGGAGGCTTTTCATTGATGAGGGTGATCAATTCGTCATGGGATAACATAGGTGCAAAATTACAGCGGGAACAGATAAACATTTTGAAAAAACCGCAAATAAGAAATACGTTACGCAATTTTTTGATCTGTTTCGCGTTACGGGATTTATTCATACATACCGTAACGGGATGTAGTAAGGGTTAAAGTCGAGCATATAATACTTGCACTCAAGATTGGTATGAAACCCATGCTGAATTGAAAAAAATAAGCAAGGATACACTTATTACTAATCAAAGCATTAATTTTTTAAAGAGATAATCATGGACATAGTAAAGGACTCAGTAATTCAAATGATACACAAAATGCCAGATACTGCTTCAGTGCAGGATTTATGGCAGAACTGTATTTCAGGCAGAAAGTAGATTCTGGTTTAAGGGCGCTTGATGAAAATAAGGGGATAGAGCATAGCGCAGTTAAAGAAATTTTCACAACTATCGGATAGTTTACATGATTAAATCAGATACTGTAGAAATAGTTACCATCACGCACGGGGCAAGATTAATTGAAGGATGATTAGCTGCCAGCTTGGTTTTACTTTTCAGCCCTGTGGTTATTTCTTTACGAATAATCTATCCCATGCTTTCGGGTCTTTTTTTTCCATAATTGCACCATGCACTCTACGCATAATGTTAAGCTCTATTTCAAGGGCGCCAATATGGAAACGCAGATTAATTGCTATGCTTATTGAAATTTAATTTAAACGATGATATAATCCCACACAACCTCAAGCGCATAATGCAAACCTGATTTTAAATGTGAACTGAATAAAAAACAGCAAATAACTCCAAAAGAAGGTATATTTTCACTCAGGCAAATCGCAGGTTATACGAAAGGAGGGAGGGCGCAGGGAAGCGTTTGGGCTAAAGCGCGAAAATAAGTAACAACATTTATTACACTATATAAAGAATTAAACCTCATGAGCGGCTGCGAAAAAGGAAAAATCAGTATCAGAACAGCTCTACAAAAAGGGGATGAGGAACTTTATCACCGCCTGGAAAATATCTGGGTTGCTATAGCTCGCGAAATCCAGGAGCGTCAGCAATCAAAAGAAGGCCATCAACAAGGCCCCCTTCATTGCGGTATGGTGGAGGATAATCTTGGTAAGCTAATCCCGGACGATCAGAAATCCAATTTCTTCACACCTCTTGAACTTTTTCTGTTTTCTTCGGCGGCATGTTATCATGATATTGGGAAATCCATAGTATCCAAAAAAAAGCATGGCGAAATTGCCATGGATGAGATGCTTGACAGAGCTAAAAACTACGGCCTTACCGATCCTGAAGGTCTTGTTTTGAGCTATATTGTCGGAGCTCATGATTCTGAAGAGGTTTTCAATGAAGTTCCTGAAATATATCATGTCGCAAATGAAGATGTAAGGGTAAGGCTTCTGTCCTCACTTCTCAGGCTTGCCGATATTCTGCATTCGGATAATTCAAGGATTCCACATACCCAGGTGGGAGACGCTAAAAAAGAAGATGAAAAGACACGATTCCGAAAACTTATACCAGGATGGGGCTTTGATAAAAATTCCCAGATCGAACTGACCGCTGTTCCTGAAAACTATAATGACCCCAACATAATTCAAAATGGGGTTTCTATGATGCAGAAGGAAATCGAATGCATTGCATCTGTTCTGCAGGATGCGGGATATCCATATAAGATTTCAATTCATTATGACAATCGAAAATTAAAACGAAAAGCAGAAGAAAGAACCAGACACGATCTTCTTGAAATGGATTATTATACTGAAAAGGAAGCTTCGATCTTCAGAGGACGCAAGATTGAATCACAGGAACTTCTGGATAAAGTGTTCATGTCGAAGGTATCCGGGAATTATACTACTCTCCTAATTGGAAATTCAGGGGTTGGAAAAACCTCACTTATAATGGCAGGTCTTTTTCCGACACTCATTAATATGGGCTGGAAATGCATCTGGACAAGACCACTGAATCCTGACCCACTAAAACGCATTTTTGAAGATATCAATAATGCCTGTATGATGGATAATTCCAGTTCTGGTGATATTTTTTCATGCATAAAGAACCTGTCTGATAACTCCGCAGGGACTGGAGTATTAATTTCATTTGATCAGTTTGAGGATATTTTACGCTCACAGCCGCATGAAAGGGAAGAGATAGGAAAAATCCTGCGCCGGATATACAGTAAATCTTTCAGGAATGTTCATGTTTTACTTTCATATAGGGGCGATTATGAACCAGATATTTTCTCGTTCCTTGAAAGTGCCAGCATAATCCGTCCTGAAAAATACTCTCTTCGCGGATTTGACCGGCAGATTGCATCAGATGTTTTGCGGGAATTATTTCGTGATAATAATATCGGGATAGATGATGCTTTGCTGGTCAATATCCTTAATGAAATTGATAAGAAATCTGAAATTGGAGGGATATACCCTCCTTTTATCCAAATCATCGCAAAGAGCTTGATAGAATCTGCAAAGTCAAAAGATGGTGTAGTTACCGAAGAAATTTATTGCAATAAAGGAAAAGTTGAGGATATTATCGGCTCTTATCTTATTTCCCAATTAACATATTTTGATACATTATCTCCTCCAAAAGCAAAATTTGCTGAAGAAATCTTGAAACAGCTTGTCAGGGACAGGACAAAAGAACAGAAAGGAAAGGATGAGCTTTTGCGATATTTGATGCTTCCCGAAAATGAACTCCAAGAATTGCTTGATCTAATGGTGAAAAAGAGATTGATAAGGCATCTTGGGAATGATAATTACGAAATTATCCATGATTATCTTGCCTCCGGTGTTGAAGAGATGATAAAGGATGATGAAAAACCTTTAAGAAGCGTAATTTCAACTCTTCGGACAAAGACGCTAAGTTACCAGCATATTCACTCACTTCTTGATGTCAATGAACTTGTTTCATTGTATTCATTGAAAGAATCGATCCACCCTTCGAATCAGGAAAAGGAGTTACTCATGTATAGTTATCTTGCCAGAAATGGGCCTGCATGGTGGTGGTTCAGAGAAGATAAGGATGTTTTGCGAACTTTTATCAAAAAAGGACTTTCAAATCGGTCAGGTAAGGTGAGAAGTGCCTCTGTGGTATTATTTGAAAAATTAGGAACTCAGGATGATCTTGAAATTATCAAGAACATGCTCATGGATAATGATTCTAATGTTAGATCTGCGGCAGTATCGGCAATTGGAAAATTCGGGACTCATGACGACCTTGAAATTGTCAAGAACATGCTCAAAGATAATGATTCTAATGTTAGATCTGCAGCAGTTTCAGTGTTTGAAATATTAGGGACTCATGACGACCTTAAAATTATTAAGAACATGCTCATGGATAATTATTGGATTGTAAAAAGTAGGGCTATTTCAGTGTTTAAAAAATTTGGAACTCAAGACGACCTTGCAATCATAAAAAACATGCTTAAGGATGATAATTCTGAAGTAAGAGAAATGGGTGTTTTGATATTTGAAATATTAGGAACTCATGACGACGTTACAATCATAAAAAATATGCTCAAGGATGATAATTTTGAAGTAAGAAGCAGGGCTATTTCGGCAATTGGAAAATTAGGAACTCATGATGATCTTGAAATTATCATAGACATATTTAGGAACTCAGATGATGATCCTGATTCAAAGGAGGCGGCGAGATCGACATTTATAAAATTAGTTACTAATGAAGATCTTGAAATTATCAAGAATATGCTCAAAGATAATGATTCTGATGCGAGATATGTAGCAGTATCGGCAATTGGAAAATTCGGGACTCATGACGACCTTGATATTATCAAGAACATGCTCAAGGATGATGATTATGAGGTGCGTCACGCAGCAGTATCGGCATTTGAAAAATTAACTACTCATGACAATTTTGAAATTGTCAAGAACATGCTCAAGGATGATAATTCTGATGTGAGATACGCAGCAGTATCGGCAATTAGAAAATTAGGAACTCATGACGATCTTGAAATTGTCAAGAACATGCTCAAGGATGATGATTCTTATGTGAGACGCGTAGCAGTATCGGCATATGAAAAATTAGGAACTCATGAAGACCTTGAAATTGTCAAGAACATGCTCAAAGATGATAATTCTGACGTGAGACGCGCAGCGGTATCAGCATATGAAAAATTAGTTACTCATGAAGACCTTGAAATTGTCAAGAACATGCTCAAGGATGATAATTCTGACATGAGACGCACAGCGGTATCGGTGTTAGAAAAATTTGCTAATGAAGAAGATTTAAAGGAAATAGCCAGGAAATTTGCCAATAATGAAATTCATAATAATGAAACATTGAATTGTATAATATCACTTGATGAAAAATTATTTTCAACAAAAAAAGAGGTTTTGTCACTTCACAAAATAGATTCATGGTAATCGAAAAGCAACCTTTAATCCTTCCCGCACCAATAAACTCATAGGGAGAAACTACTCATGCCCATCAGATTCGACCGATTCACCATAAAAGCCCAGGAAGCTTTCCAGGACGCACAGGCTATAGCACTTGACAGGAACCAGCAGCAGCTCGAAGTCGAGCATCTTTTGCTTGCACTCATTAACCAGAATGAAGGGCTGACACTTCAGCTCCTTCAAAAACTCGGCGCAAACACATCAGGAATAATCTCAAGGCTTGAAGACGAGATCAGCAAGCTTCCGCGCGTGGAAGGGGCAGGAGCAGGCCAGGTTTACATGTCCACACGATTGAATAATGTCGCTGAGGCTGCATTTTCCGAAATGAAGAAACTTCGCGATGAATACCTGAGCACAGAACATCTCCTGCTTGCCATCGCTGATGAAAAAAATGGCATCTCTGCGCGCATTCTGAAAGAGAACGGAGTGTCAAAGGACGCCCTCATGAAAGCTCTCAAGGAAGTACGCGGATCATCAACCGTTACAGACCAGAATCCTGAAGCAAAATACGATGCGCTCAAGAAATACGGCCGCGACCTGACAGAACTTGCCCAGCGCGGGAAGCTTGACCCTGTGATAGGCCGTGATAATGAGATCAGGCGTGTGCTACAGGTTCTATCGCGGCGCACAAAGAACAATCCGGTTCTTATCGGGGAGCCCGGCGTGGGAAAAACAGCTATTGCCGAAGGTCTGGCGCTCCGGATATTTGCGGGTGATGTTCCTGAGAATATTAAGGATAAGAAAGTAGTGGCGCTTGATATGGGCGCGCTTGTGGCAGGAGCTAAGTTCAGGGGCGAATTCGAGGAGCGCCTGAAGGCTGTGATAAAAGAAGTGCAGGATTCACAGGGAGAGGTCATACTTTTCATAGACGAACTTCATACTCTCGTAGGAGCAGGTGCAGCCGAAGGGGCAATGGATGCTTCAAATCTGCTAAAACCAGCGCTTGCCCGCGGGGAACTTCATGTGATCGGCGCCACAACACTTGATGAATACCGGAAACACATCGAAAAGGATGCTGCGCTTGAGCGCCGTTTCCAGCCTGTGCTTGTGGATGAACCCACGGTTGATGAAACCATTTCCATATTGCGCGGTCTTAAGGAGAAATATGAAGTGCATCACGGTGTCAGGATACAGGATGCTGCGCTTGTGGCAGCCGCTATTCTATCACACAGGTACATAACAGACAGGTTCCTTCCGGACAAAGCTATTGACCTTATCGATGAAGCGGCCTCAAAACTCAGGATAGAGATCGATAGCATGCCTTCCGAGCTTGATGACATCGAGAGGAAGATAAGGCAGCTTGAGATCGAAAAACAGGCGGTCAGAAAAGAAAAAGATGAATATTCAAAGGATCGCCTTGTGATAATCGATAAAGAACTTTCAGACCTGAGAGAAAAAAGCAGCCAGATGAAGGCCCACTGGCAGCTTGAAAAAAATGCAATCCAGAAGATACGAAAGATCAAGGAAGATATCGAAAAAACCCGCATGGATTCTGAAAAAGCTGAAGTTGAAGGGAATCTTGAACGTGCGTCAGAACTTCGTTACGGGGTCCTGATAGGTCTTCAGAAGCAGCTGGATGAAGAAAATAAGAAACTTGTCAAACTCCAGAAAGACCAGAAAATGCTCAAAGAAGAGGTTGATGAAGAAGATATCGCAGAAGTAGTATCAAAATGGACGCACATTCCTGTCAGCAAAATGCTCGAAGGCGAGATGCAAAAACTCGTGCATATGGAAGAGCGCATCAGACAGCGAGTCATTGGCCAGGAGGAGGCAATTGTTGCGGTTGCAAATGCCGTGAGACGCGGCCGTGCCGGAATTTCAGATCCGAAGCGTCCAATCGGATCGTTTATGTTCCTTGGTCCGACGGGCGTGGGAAAAACAGAACTGGGAAGGGCGCTTGCCGAGTTCATGTTTGACGATGAGGCTGCAATGATCAGGCTTGATATGAGCGAATATATGGAAAAGCATACAGTAGCAAGGCTCATAGGCGCACCACCCGGATATGTGGGTTACGAAGAAGGGGGACAGCTCACAGAAGCCATCAGGCGACGCCCGTATGCAGTCGTTTTATTAGATGAGATAGAAAAGGCACATCCCGATGTCTTTAATGTCCTGCTCCAGATACTCGACGACGGGAGGCTCACAGACGGCCACGGCCGCACCGTAGATTTCAAGAATACGGTCATAATAATGACTTCCAATATCGGGAGCCAGTGGATTTTTGAACTGTTTGACAGGGAAGATGAAATGAGGAGAAAAGTGATGGAAGTCGTTCGAAACGCGTTCAAGCCTGAATTCCTGAACCGGCTTGATGAGATCATTATCTTCCATCCTCTGAGACTTCCGGAAATCATGAAAATAGTGGATATCCAGTTCAATATCCTGAAAAAACGCCTCAGTGAAAGGAAGATCGAAATAAATCTTACTGAATCAGCAAGAGACCTCATTGCAAGAGCAGGTTATGACCCATCATACGGCGCAAGGCCTTTAAAGAGGACAATCCAGCACAAGATACTTGACCCCCTGGCAGTGAAGATACTTGATAAGGAATTCGACGAGGGGGATTCGATAGAAGTGGATGCAAAGGGCAATGAACTCGTGTTCAGGAAAGCCTTAGATTGATATGCAATCAATATGTTTAAGTAGATTAAATGCCAGTTAGGTCAAGAATTATAACAATCCTATTAAAGGGATAAATTATTATTATTGATACAGGAGAATTAAAATAATGGTAGATTTCAGAGTAACTATTTCGGACAGTAAAAGTAAACTGGCTTACCAGGTAGCTGTAACAGGCCCCGCAGCCAATAAAATGATCGGAAAAAAAATCGGGGATGTTGTAAGCGGCGATATTGCAAATATGGCAGGATATACACTTAAGGTAACTGGCGGAACCGATAAGGATGGGTTCGCTATGAGAGGGGATTTACCAGGCCCTGCAAGACGAAAAATATTAGTAGCAGGCGGCGTTGGTTATATTCCAAAGGCAGATGGGGTAAAGAAGAGAAAATCCATGAGGGGAAATGAGATTTCATCAGACATTTCACAGATCAATACTGTCATTATGGAATATGGCCAAAAACCTTTGAACGAAATCTTTGTTAAGAAAGAAGGCGAAGAAGCAAAGAAGGAAAAGGAAAGACCAAAGGCGAGAAAGTAATCTTCGAATATAGCGTTGTGGATATTATCCCGGCGCTAATCTTAATATTTTTAACTTTTTTATTAATATAATTGTCTTAATACTTCCGCTCGATCATATAATCAGCAAGTCCGATAAGTATCTTCTTTGCATCTGATTCAGGGAGCACAGCGAGTGCGGCTTTACCTTCATCAACAAACCCGAGCGCCTTGTTCATGGCGTAATCAATTGAACCTGATTCCTTAAGAGTCGTGAGCGCTGCGGAGATTTCGCTTCTGGTTGCATTACATTTCCCAAGAGCATCAATACTTATTCCTTTTGAAAGTGCATGAATAATAATAAGAGTACGTTTTCCTTCAATTATGTCTCCACCCTGCGCTTTTCCCAGTATTTCCTCAGGAGTGATCAAATCTATCACATCATCATATATCTGGAATCCAACACCCGTCAGCCTGCCAAAATCCCATAAAGCCCTGACATGCTCGCGGTTTGCACCGGATAACACTGCTCCTAATTTTAGTGCTGTTGCAAAAAGTACAGCCGTTTTTTTCTCGACCATTCGCATATACTCTTCTTCAGATACATCCCTGCGTGTCTGGAAATTCATATCCATCCACTGGCCTTCACATATATCGGTGCATGTTTTTGACAGGAGCTCAAGACTTTCAACAAGTCTCTGTGGCTCGCTTTTTGTACATGAAAGGATCTCAAAAGCCTTTGAGTAAAGGGCATCCCCGGCAATGATCGCTCTTGGAACACCCCATTTCTTATGAACAGTTGTAAGTCCTCTCCTCAAGTCCGCTTCATCCATGATATCATCATGTATCAGGGTAAAATTATGGACAAGTTCAACAGCAACTGCAGCAGGAAGAACATCCTCGGGCTTTCCGCCCACAGCTTCGGATGCAAGCAACAACGCAGATGGCCGAAGTCTTTTTCCTCCGGCATCAAGAAGATGGCGCATGGCTTTATACAATTCATCCGGCGGAGTAATTGGAAGGAATTTCGGGATAGCTTCATCAACCAATTTAGCTTTTTTCTGAAGGATCTCTTCGATCATATGTTTTTATCTCCGTTTTTTAGCATATATAAGTATTTTCATACTACCAGTTCCTCCCCGTTTCTCATGATATGGACTGTGTCACCGAAATGGTATCCAGCATCCTCAGCCAGCTCAACATAATGGGAATGCATTACCATATTCCCATGCGATGGGATAACCTGCTCAGGATTCACCATACGCAGTAGTTCCCAGTGATCTTCCCTTGAAGCATGACCCGATACGTGGACATTTTCATAAAGGCGAGCTCCCGCCATTTTCAGTTTTATTTCAAGGGCATGCCTGTTCGCCATAGTCATAGGGCTGGGAATGGTATTTGCAGAGAATATTACTTTATCTCCCGGTTCAATCCTGAATTGTGTTTCTCCATTTGCGATCCTTGTCAGGATGGCATCGGGCTCTCCCTGATGACCTGTAACTATAGGCAGGTATTTTTTCTTTCCTTCCTGTGATATGCGTCTCAGGAACTTATCAACTGAGTTCCTGTTACCGTATATTTCAAGATTTTTAGGGAATTCTATATAACCCATCTTCTGGGCTATTGAAAGATAGCGTTCCATTGATCTTCCCAGCAATACAGGGATCCTGTCCATCTCTTCTGCTGCCTGGATAATTGCATTGATACGCGCAACATGTGATGAGAATGTAGTAATAATTACGCCTGATTCTGTTTCTTCCGTTCCGAGAAGTACATCACGCACAAGGTCTTTTGCTATTTGTTCTGATGGTGTTTTCCCGGATAGTCCCGAATTTGTGCTTTCGGTTATCATAGCCCTGACGCCATCTTTACCAATTTTTTTTAGTCGTGCGAAATCCGGAGGTTCGCCGATTGTCGGCGTCCTGTCCAGTTTGAAATCACTTGCATACAGTACAACTCCTTCCGGAGTATGTATCGCTGCAAAAGCTGAATCCACTATGCTGTGCTGGATACGTATGAATTCTATCTGGATATCAGGTGTAAGATTATATCTTCCACCGATCCTTAAGGGAATAACTTCATTATTTACCCTGAATTTCTTTTCATCTGATATTTCATGCTTAACAAGCTCTGCGGTATATGGTGTGGCAATTATGGGTGCTTTATACCTGTGGGCGAGCTTCGGGATGGCTCCGATATGATCAAGATGACCGTGTGTGCAGACTATAGCTTTTACGCTTCCGCCTGCATCCTTCATAATGGTGTCATCCGGGATTGCCCCCATTTTTATAAGGTCCATTGAATGCATTTTGTCTACTTCGACATCTTCATGTATCTGGACCCTGTCCAGCTGTAGTCCCATATCAAGGACAATAATATCATTATCTACTCTTACACCGGTCATATTCCGGCCCATTTCATTATAGCCGCCGACCGCAATAATTCCTATTTCTGTCATTTAAATTACTCCATAATTATTATACAATACAATTTTTATATTATATCTTATATCTTTTTGTTGCAAATTTACCTGTCTCAAATCCTCTCTGCTCAAGGAACTCTTTCGTGCTTCCATGTATCACTAAAGCGACATTGCCCAGTTCTTCAATTGTGCTGCACCCGCATAAGAACATAGCTACTCGCAATTCTTCAATAATAAGATTCAATCTGTCTACTACGTCCTTATGCCCCTTTAAAGCAGGAGCTACAAGGGGCAATGCAATTCCGCAAAGGGATGCACCCAGTGCGATGGATTTTGCCACATCTATACCTGAACGTATGCCTCCTGTTGCAATTACAGGTATTGAAATACTGGATTCCACAATACTTGCTGCTGTGGGTATTCCCCAATTCCAGAATTCTTTGCCAAGATGTTCGGATAAAAGATCTCCGCGTTTTTGTGCACGATATGTTTCAACACCTGCCCAGCTCGTTCCGCCACGGCCCCCTACATCAATGGCAGATGCTCCTGCTTCGGATATTGCAAGGGCCTGGTTATGAGCGATACCCGCGCCTGTTTCTTTTACAATTACCGGAACAGATAACTCCTCACAGACTTTCTTTATGGCTGTAAGGCATCCTGTGGCGTCAACATTTCCTTCAGGTTGTATGGCTTCCTGGAGAAAATTCAGGTGAATGGCCATGGCATCCGCACCTATCATCTCGACTGCCCTTTCAAGTCCATCGATCCCGAATTCGTTTAGCTGTGCTGCGCCCACATTTCCGTAAATGAACGCATTGGGAGCTTTATCCCTTACTACCCTGAATGAATCCTCCATGCTGGGGTCCTCGATCGCTGCCCTCTGGCTGCCTACACCAATACCTATACCAAGCTCTTCTGCTGCGCTGGCAAGCGCTGTATTCACAGCTTTAGTGTCGGGATGACCTCCTGTCATTGATGCTATCAATATGGGCGCACGTAATTTCTTACCCATGAATTCAGTTTCAAGAGAAAGATTATTTTTATTTATTTCCGGAAGACAATCATGAACAAGATCTATATCATCAAAACCAGACGCCCGAAGACCCGTATTACTCTTATGCGCTTCAACATCTTTTTCAACGCATAATAATAAATGTTCTATCTTCCTTTCCGACGTACTCATTTCATATCCCTTATTAAATTCACTATATATAACTCATTTGTCTGATATCAAAGTTCCAACATCTTCTCCATATAGAAAACCTGATACCATACCTTTCCTGGAAGCATTGAATATGCGGGAGCTTATTCCTTTATCGGCAAGTTCCAGCAGCTCCGATACTTTTCCGAGCATTCCGCCTGTCACATCTGTTGAACTTGAACCCTTGATATTTTTTTTCATATCAACAAAACTGAAATGCGTTATTTTTTTAATGACTGCATCCTTATCATCAAGAACCCCATCAACATCGCTTCCCGCACCGATTTGCGAAGCATTCAGGGCGATCGCAAGATGCGGGATTATCCTGTCACCTGAAAGGACCGAAGCGCCTTTGACCCTGTCCATAACCATATCTCCATGAAGTACAGGAATAATGCCTTTTTCAAGCATCACTTTTATCTGCCCGACCTGGAAATCAATTATCTTCCCGTTCTCAAGAAGACATGAACTTAAAGGATGAACCGGCAGGGCATTTGCACCTGCATTATTCAAAGACTCCAGGACTTTTGAATTCAACACTTTAACAGAAGCATGGATAAGATATGCGCCTTTTGCATCAAATCCTTCGCTCAACCGGTATTTCATGGCCTGCGGATGACCGAATGAACCTGCCCCATGAACAAGGATCAGCTGTGAATCCGAATCTTTTTTAAATGATGCAATCTCATTTGATATCCTGTTAATCTCAGCTTCCCTTGCTTTTGATAAGGAACCTTTATCAGTAATTACACTTCCACCGATCTTCAATATGATAAGGTTCAAACCTGCAACACCCCGTCAGGAGTAAAACTTGAAATAATCGCGCTACCTCCGGCTTTCTCAATCGCTGTAGCTACTTCCTCAGGCGAATCAGTAAGTGCAACCATGCAGCCGCCGCCCCCGGCACCTGTCAGTTTTGCGCCATATGCGCCTGCATTACGTGCAGCATAGACGAGAGCGGATAATTCCATCGTACACACGCCAAGCGCATCCAGCAATCCGTGATTGATATTCATAAGTTTTCCGAGCTCTATATAATTTTTTTGCATTACCAGGATCTCCCCGTATCCTGCAAATGAACCGATTATTTTGATTATGGGATCTATTGAATCAGGGTACTCTTTCTTAAGCCCGGCTACCTGCATTACAAGTTTTGCGGTTTTTTTGGGCGAAGCGCCTTTATTGGTATTACCGATAACGATACCGCAATCAAGGATATCAAGCTTTTTCCTGGAGGGTATTTCAACTACCCCGCCAAAAGTCGAGACAAATGTATCGGTAGGGCTTGCAGCTCCCTGCACTTCCTTTTCTATCTCATGCGCCATTCTTGCAATACCGGTTTTATCATATCCGAGCCCGCATTCGATATTAATGGCCTCAAGTGTCGCAACTGTTACAGCGGCAGATGAGCCAAGACCGGAGCCAACAGGTATCCGGGAGGTTATTTTTATTGAAACTTCAGGAGAACCCAGTTTCTGTATAGCTGATGAAACATAAGGATGCATCTGGAAATCAAGCCCTGTTGTCCCGATATCTGATGATATCGAAATACCGCTTGATCTTTTTACTGCAACACAGGTCCGAAGCTCCACAGCGCAGGCAATGGCAGGTTCGCCATATACCACGGCATGCTCACCAAACAGGTATATTTTCCCCGGGGCTGTGCATGTAGTGGTCAGTAAAATTCTCCGACCCCCATGATGCGATATATAAATATAAGGATTGCCGCGATCACACATTTTTCACACCTCAGTTTATTTGCAACACACAACGCTATTTAAAAGAATATACAATTATATACTGTTCCGGAAGCTGCATGAGTGAATGAAAAACCTTACAAATGAAACAGCAGATGTTGGTGTAGGCACACTGATAGTTTTCATTGCAATGGTATTAGTTGCAGCTGTCGCGGCAATCATGCTGATCTATTCAACAGGAGACCTCCGGCAGAAAGCAATAATTACATCTAAAGATGCTACTGCGACAGTTGCAACAAATTTCCAGATCGAAACTGTGGTTGGAGACAGGGTAAATCCTAATGTGACAGGCCTTCAACCTGGTATTCAAAATTTATATATCCGGATCAAACCGGAGGTGGGGACTGAATCTATGGATCTAAGGCTAATAATGATAATCTTAAACGAACATCAGTTTTTGAATTATTCAAATAGAAGTGATGTTGCAAATACATTTAACGCAATCATCATACGCGATATTGATGGATCTTTTACTCCGAATTATCCGGTTCTTAACAGTGGAGATTTAGTAGATATTAACGTTCATAATCTCAATTATACAGATCCGATTCTTGTTCCAAGACAAACTATCTCAGTATATATTAACCAGGAACGTGGAGCATCTGTACAACTTGAACTTACCGCACCATACACTTTCGGAATAGACAGATATATCAAGCTTTATCCATGATCTATGCAACGATCGGTATTGTTTCCCCGCATTCCGGGCATTTCCCATCCCTGATCTTAACAGCGCCTACCCTGAATCCCAGGCGGTCAATAAGCAGGGCATTGCACTTCGGGCAATATGTATTCTCATACCTGTGTCCTCCAACATTCCCCAGATATACAAACCTCATCCCAACTTTTTTTGCAATATCATATGCCATCTCAAGAGTACCAAGGGGCGTGGGATGAAGGCCATCCATCTTATACATTGGATGGAATCTCGTAAAATGCATTGGCGTGTCAATACCCACGTTATCATGCACCCATTGCACGATTTGTGTGATCTCCCCGGGTGAATCGTTCTTTCCGGGTATGATAAGTGTTACCGTTTCCACATGCATTCCCAGTTCCCTGGCCAGTTTTGTTGATTCAAGGACCGGAGCCAGCCTTGCACCGCAGATTTTCCTGTAAAAGTCCCCGGAAAATGATTTGATATCCACGCGGTAGGCATCAAGATGTGGAGCAATTCTTCGAAGCGCCTCCGGGGTTATGTAGCCGTTTGTCACATATACTGTCTTTAGCCCTGCTTTTTTTGCAAGCACCGCGCTGTCAAAAGTATATTCATGCCAGATGGCAGGCTCATTATATGTCCAGGAGATCGATTTTGATCCTGATTCCAGCGCCCGCTGGATTGCGGTTTCAGGCGTTATTTCCATCGTATAAGACTCTTCCGGATTAACCTGGGAAATATTCCAGTTCTGGCAGTGCTGGCATCTGAAATTACACCCTATTGACCCCAAGGAATATGAAAGTGTACCTGGCAGGAAATGATAAAGCGGCTTTTTCTCGATAGGGTCAACATTTTCACTTGATACCGTATTATATATCAGCGTATAGATTTTCCCGTTCTTATTCTGTCTTGTCCTGCATATCCCCACTTTACCTTCTGCAATAGTACACCTGTGGGAACAAACATTACATTTTACTTTTTTGTCCGGAAGCTCATCAAATAATATCCCTTCCCTGATCATACATATATTCCCGGACTGGTTTCTATCTGCTTTGAGCGTTTCTTTCTCAGGTCATCCTTGATCTGTTCATAATAGTTCATTATATCAGGGGTAACAGACGGTCCTGTCTCTTCAATTGCAGAAAGGAAATGCCTGTGGCTCACTTTTTGCGTGTTAATGTCCTCTCTCATCGCAATGCGTCCTGCTTTCTTGCATACAGCGGCAATATCCGCACCTGTAAAGTCCTGGGTTATTCTCACAAATTCCCCTAAATTAACATCTTCGGAGAGTGCCATTTTTTTCGTATGGACTTTAAAAATCTCTAATCTTGTCCTGGGGTCAGGAACAGGAACAAGTATCATCTCATCAAACCTTCCAGGCCGCAAAAGTGCAGGATCGATTATATCCGGCCGGTTTGTCGCTCCTATGATCACAACTCCCCTTAGTTCTTCAAGACCATCAAGTTCTGAGAGTAATTGGTTCACTATTCGCTCTGTTGCAAGGGGTTCACCCTCGGCAGTTCCCCTTACAGGCGCAAGAGCATCAAGCTCATCAAGGAATATTATAGCAGGTGCGACCTGGCGCGCTTTTTTAAATATCTCAGCTATATGCTTTTCAGATTCTCCATACCATTTTGATAAAATATCGCTTCCCTTTACGGTCATAAAGTTTGCCGCGCTTTCATAGGCAATAGCTTTAGCCAGAAGTGTCTTTCCAGTGCCAGGGGGACCATACAGAAGAACGCCTTTCGGTGCTTCAACCCCTATCCGCTTGAATGATTCAGCATACCGCAGCGGCCATTCCACAGCCTCGGAAAGCAAATCTTTAACACTCGTAAGCCCGCCTATGTCATCCCAGGAGACATTTGGCACTTCAAACAATATCTCGCGAAGGGCCGATGGCTGTATTTCCTTCATTACGTCTTCAAAATCCGAAGATTTAATAATTAGTTTATCAAGCGTCTCCTTGGGTATGACCTTCAGTTCAAGGTCAATTTCAGGAAGAACTCTTCGAAGAGATGTCATTGCAGCCTCACGGCATAATGCTGCTATATCTGCGCCCACAAAGCCATACGTCCGGTCCGCAAGTTTATCTAGACTGACATCTTCAGCAAGAGGCATACCGCGCGTGTGTATCTGGAATATTTCATGCCGCCCTTCCCGGTCAGGTGCCCGAAGCTCGATCTCCCTGTCAAACCTGCCCGGGCGGCGAAGCGCCATGTCAAGAGCTTCAGGACGGTTCGTGGCCCCGATGACGATCACATTCTTCCTTGATTTCAGGCCGTCCATAAGAGAAAGAAGCTGAGCCACGACCCGGCGCTCCACCTCGCCTGTTACTTCAGCTCGTTTCGGTGCAATGCTGTCGATCTCGTCAATGAAGATTATGGCAGGGGCATTTTTTTCGGCCAGGTCAAAAGCTTCACGAAGCTTGTGTTCGCTTTCCCCGTAATATTTTGACATTATCTCAGGGCCATTGATTGTGATAAAATATGCCTCACTTTCATTTGCCACGGCTTTTGCAAGCATGGTTTTTCCTGTCCCGGGCGGCCCGTGAAGAAGCACTCCTTTTGGCGCATCAATACCCAGCCTGTTGAAAAGCTCAGGATGCTTAAGGGGCAGTTCAATTATCTCCCGGATCTTACTCAGGGCAGGTTTTATACCACCAAGGTCTTCGTACATTACCTCAGGCAGTTCCGCAGGAAGCTCAACAGCTTCAGGCAAAAGCTCCACTTCAGTGACATCGGTTATCTTGACTATCCCGGCAGGGGTTGTTGAAAAAACATGCAGTTTTATCTCGCCAAGCCCAAATGAGCCGCCAAAGAATTCCGGGAACACCTGCTCGAACATGACATCCGTGCCCATTGATTCCCTCGGCCGCCTGACGCTTGTTGTCGATATGATGTCTCCTTTTGAGACCGTCCTGTTATGAAAAATCGCACGCAGGCTTTCAGCTGGCGCATAAATATGAATATTCTTTGTCACCGGGGCAAGTGTGACTTTTTTTGCTTCTTTCCACTGTGCTATTGAAACATCCACATATTCCCCGAGGCCTGTCCTGGCATTTGTGCGTATAAGGCCGTCCATTCTTATGACATCAAGTCCTTCATCCTGCGGATATGCCCTTCCAACCACGGCAGATGTAGAATGCTGCTCTCCTTTTATCTCAACTACATCAAAAATATTGATGCCGATCATGTTCCGATACTTTTCATCAATCCGGACGATCCCTTTTCCTACATCACGCTGGTCTGCCTCAACTACCTTCAACCTAATTGATTTTTCCATGTTACCCCGTATTATAAGTTATTTAGTTAAGCCTGTTAAACTTTTATTATGTGGCTACCATTATAATATTTATTGGAATTATCATGGAAAGCCATACAATTATAGATAGATACTTTAAAGAAGAAATAATTAATGGATTGAAAATATCAACAAAGCATTAAATCTATTAATCTTTCTGCCCATATGAGTTTTTTCTTCTTAAGAGGAGTTACATTCGTATCTTTAAAATCAAATCCGATCAATGTGATTGACTTTGCTCCCATTTCTTTTGCAATAAAAACGCTTCTGTCACCATCAGTAAATCCACCAAAGTTATAGACATTGTTAAAGGGCTTTGATTGCGTGGTTCCTATCACTCTTTTCAGGCGCGGCAATTCTTCACCCAGCGTATCAATGTTATCACCATGGGCATGCACTACCATTATGGCGCCAAGTTCGTTGGCTTTTGCTTCATCGTCTATATTGCCATCAAGGTCTGTAACGATTATATCCGGGGTAATTCCGTTGTTCATCAGAACACTGGTCGCGCCGTCAGCAGCAATGACCACGTATTTTTTGAAATCAATTTTTTTTTTAATATCATCTTCAAGGCAGGGCGCTTTGCCGCATACAAGAATATCCTTTCCATTGATGGCCTTTTGCAGCAATTCGATCTCAATAACATCAGGTGGTTTTTTCCTTGCCTTCGTTTCAAGCATTTTTGAGAGCAGGCGGGCAGAATTTTCATCATATATCCTGTCAAAATTCATGTCTTCAAGGATCAGTTTATATATCGGTTCCCATTCCTCAAATTTCATATTAAAACAATAAAAAATAATTATAGTAAAAAGCAAATGAACGCAAATCTGTTAACCGGTTATCTGCGTTCATCTGTGTTTGTCTGCGGTTTTCCTGGTTTTTATGTATCAGATCAGTTTCCCATCCTCAGAGGATAATTTCAATATCCAGTTCCTCGGCTAATTCTTTATAGCGGTTCCTTATCGTCACTTCGGTTATTCCTGCGACTTCGGCGACTTCGCGCTGTGTTCTCCTGTCACCGCACAGGATCGAGGAAATATAAATTGCAGCGGCAGCAACACCTGTCGGGCCTCTTCCGCTTGTAAGTTCTTTTTCGGATGCCTGCCTGAGGATCTCTACGGCCTTTGACTGGACTTCTCCGCGAAGGGTGAGTCCTGAGCAGAAACGCGGCACATAATCAATGGGCGATGTCGGGACAAGCTTCAGGCCAAGCTCTCTTGAGATGAACCTGTATGTTCTTCCGATCTCTTTCCTGCTTACTCTTGAAACTTCTCCTATTTCATCAAGGGTCCTGGGTACATTGCACTGCCTGCATGCTGAATACAAAGCTGCTGCTGCAACGCCTTCAATGCTTCTTCCCCTGATAAGGTTCTTATCAACGGCTTTCCTGTATACGACGGCTGCTGTCTCTCTCACGTTCTGTGATAAACCCAGGGCTGATGCCATCCTGTCAAGTTCTGATAATGCAAATGCAAGGTTTCTCTCGGTCGCATTGCTTACACGTATGCGGCGCTGCCATTTCCTGAGACGGTATAACTGCGCCCTGCTCTTACTGGATATGGATTTCCCGTATGAATCCCTGTTTCTCCAGTCTATCATAGTGGATAATCCTTTATCATGAATGGTATAGGTCATTGGCGCACCGACACGGGACCGTTTCATTCTCTGGTCATGGTCAAAAGCTCTCCATTCCGGACCCTGGTCAATAAAGTCCGCATCAACTACAAGGCCGCATTCATTGCAGATAAGTTCAGCCCTTTCATAGTCATGAACAAGGGCGTGGCTCTTACATTCGGGGCACTCTACTGTTGCTTTCTCGAACTGACCGACCTTTTCTTTTTCTTTCTTCTGCCTGATGCCTTCTTTTATTTTCTCTCGTTCGGTCTTCTCAATTTCCTTTACTTTTTCAATTTCTGCCATTTCACACCTTTCCTTTATGCCAAATAGACCCTTTCTTTTTTTAATTTCGTTATTTCAGAGTCTTTGATTTCATTGAATAACTTGATAGATATGTAGGGATTCTTCTCCGGGCCAAATAGTTCTTTTACCCTGCCTATCTTTTTCATCGTTTTTGTAATAACCATTGAATTCGGGTACAGGCCACTTGATTCAAGCGTTTTATCGGCGCGTACTATCAGTATATTATCGATAGAGTGAAGAACAGTTCCTAATCTTTTCAATTTTTACCTCAGCGAAAGAGTTATATATTCAAATATGTAGTATATAAGCATATCGCTTACTATTTAATTTTTTCCGGACAATAATAAAATATTTCATGTTTTAAAAGGATATTTATATCAATCAAGCCCCTTATATGATCATATGGAATATATCGAAACAATATGCCCTTCATGCTCACCTGATACACCGGTTAACCATATTATTCTTAAAGGGGGAAAAGAAGAATTATTGCAGTGCCAGGAATGTAAGTCAGTCCATAAAGAGAAAAAACCAAAAAATTTACTGGTAAGGGTGATTGTAAGCAAGGGGAAAGAATCAGTCCATACAAGAGCAATGCTTTCCGGTATCATACGAAAAGATGATGAGATCCTGATAGATGATGAAACAACGGGTGAAGCATATCTTGTAAAGATAACTTCTATAGAAGGTAAGGATAAAAGACTGGATGAAGCTAATGCAGACGCTATTAAAACAATATGGGCAAGAGCAATCGATGAAGCCATTGTGAAATTTGCAATAAGTCACCGGGAAACCACAGAATCCGTATCTATGCGCGTACCTGGTGACAGGGAATTTGTGATCGGGGATAAAGTAGAAGTAAACAACCGGAATTTAAAGATCGTGCGGATAAAAATAAGGGATGGCGGATTTAAAAGTAGGAAAGGTGTAGCCATCAAAGCAAAATATATAAAGCGGATATATGCTGATTCCGGTATCAAGGAACCTAAACGATTTTCAAGGGCAAAAGGAGAGCGTGTTGTGATCAAAAAGAGGGAGTCATTATGGAGTTTGAGGTCAAAAGCAACCAGCTGATAGAAGAATTGAGGCGGCACGGGATAAGCAAACGTGTGCTTGAGGCGATGAAAAGCATTCCCAGGCATCTTTTTGTTCCGGAAAGAGAACAGGATAATGCATATGGCGATTACCCATTAATGATAGGTTTCAATCAAACGATATCAGCCCCTCACATGGTTGCTATAATGTGCGATCTTCTCGATATCAGGGATGGAATGAAAGTTCTTGAGATCGGGGCAGGATCGGGATATCATGCTGCTGTCATGGCAGTACTCGCGGGCCGCGGGCATGTCTATACTGTTGAGAGGATCGAACCCCTGGCATTACTTGCCCGCCAGAACTTAAAAAAAGCAGGGGTCGAAAATGTGACTGTAATTGTCGGGGATGGATCGCTTGGTCTTCCCGGATTTGCACCGTATGATCGGATAAGTGTTGCTGCCGCATCTCCTGAAATACTTGATACCCTGACCGACCAGCTTAAAACCGGGGGAAAACTGATCATACCTGTAGGAAAAAATTATCAGGAATTATATCTTGTTACAAAGACCGATGGTTTGAAAAAAGAAGTGAAAGGGGACGTAGTATTTGTACCCCTTGTCGGGAAAAGAGGATTTTAGGATTGGAATCAGAGCGAATGAAGTTCACCTGATTGGATTTTCTCAACCAGTTTGTTCCATTCATTCTTTTTCAGTCTTACTATATTCGTATCTTCACCGATCAATACTTCATCACCGATCGTCTCAACGGCCGGACAGCAGCTTTTTTCGCATATATAAACTTTCATTTTATTCACCGCATGCAAGTAAGCATGCAAAGATATTAATGTTTTTCATTTTGTATAATATTTAGAAATACATAAATACCAAACAATCAATCTAAGGCCAGAGGTACAAAAATGTTTTTAATAGGTGAAGCTTTAATCGGAGAAGCACCGGAACTTGCTCATATTGATTTGATGATCGGAGAAAAATCAGGCCCTGTAGGACAGGCATTTGCGAACGGTTTTACACAGCTTTCCATGGGACATACTCCTCTTCTTTCAGTAGTAAGGCCAAACCTTCTTGCAAAACCGGCAACACTTATTGTTCCAAAGGTCACCGTCAAGAACATGGCCCAGGCCGCCCAGATATTCGGACCTGCACAAACCGCTGTGGCAAGAGCCGTGGCAGATTCGGT
Source organism: Candidatus Methanoperedens sp. (assembly GCA_012026795.1). NCBI lineage: Archaea > Methanobacteriati > Methanobacteriota > Methanomicrobia > Methanosarcinales > Candidatus Methanoperedentaceae > Candidatus Methanoperedens > Candidatus Methanoperedens sp. Next base: position 42,360 of record VEPM01000022.1, on the reverse strand, counting down.
TGAGGAAGGCGTAATACCACAAGACCAGGCTGAAGACCTGAGTATCGTTGTAAGCGTTTTTATCCATCCTGAAGCAAAGGATTACAATAAAATATACCGTTACAATTATGGCGCTACAAAGCTTGCAATAGAGCGCGCAATGCAGGGATTCCCGGATGTCAAGACCCTCATGTACGAGAAAGACAGGACCATGCATCCGATCATGGGATTCAAGGTAGTCAGGTTATGGAACCCGCCTTATCTGCAGGTTGCATTTGATATGCCGGATATTGAAGCTGTCAAGAACATCTTAAAACAGGTACCCCAGAGCGACCACCTTATCATAGAGGCAGGAACTCCTCTTATCAAGAGATATGGTGTTAATGTAGTGCAATCTATCAGGGAGGCACGTCCGAATTCATTTATAGTAGCCGACCTGAAGACACTTGATACAGGCAATCTTGAAGCGCGCATGGTCGCAGATGCAACTGCTGATGCAGTTGTAATCTCAGGACTTGCGCCGGTCTCCACTATCGAAAAAGCAATAATAGAAGCCAGAAAGACCGGTATTTATGCAGTCATCGATATGCTGAACGTTGATAAGCCGTTATCGGTAATAAAAGCCCTTTCTGTCAAACCGCATGTTGTGGAACTGCACAGAGCGATTGATACTGAAGGAAAGGCAGAACATGCATGGGGCGACATTTCAGCAATGAAGAAGTTATCCGAGAGGATGCTTGTGGCGGTTGCCGGCGGCATCCGTGTGGATACTGTTAAGGAAGCTCTGAGATCAGGCGCAGATATAATCGTTGTTGGACGAGCCATCACAAAAGCAAAAGATGTGAGATCCATGACAGAGCAGTTCATCGAAGAAATGAAGCAGCCTGAGATAGACCAGTACAGGATAATGACAGACTTTTAGTATGAAGGTATAGAATACTAACGCAATAATCCATATGTATATAGGTCAAAAGAGATTCCCTCCGTGATCAATATACATTGGATATTTTTACATTCCCGATCGGAGCATCTAAAATTTTTTTATACTCATATTTCGTAAGGATGTTTTGTTAGAAATCATAGCTTTGAAGTGACCACTGTTCAGAGGGTGGACGTATTATATCATTATGGAATGCCCTACAATCTATTCTGGTGGTCATTCAGGTCATCTCTGGATATATCAATGTTATACTAAGTAATTGCTGAATAAATTAGCTTTTTTGCCATAATCATACTGATAGTTAATAATAACATACTGTCATCTGCAAATAACGTGCTGTCATTTGAAGAATGGCTTACCAACAGTGATTTTTTAGCACTTGCAATGAAGGCATTCTGAGGTAGAGAGGATTTTCAAATAATTCGTTTATGAAAATGAGTTACATATTTAAAATATATAAATAATTAACATTTTATATTTGTATTTTATTTGGAGTTTTCTGTAAAATTTGTGGGATTGAAATGTCCAAATAAATTAGAATATCCATTGATGCAACCAAAGATTATAAACAATCAAAAACGTAGCAAAAACAAGTATAACTATTCCAAGAAAAAAAGTCCATTTTCCTAATTTCCAAAAACTTTGTTTATTATATTCTTGAGATTCATCAGGAGTTGTCTTCCATTCATTATTTACAGATTGTATAAAAATACAAATCGAACTTATCATAAAGAATAGTGAAGCCGTTGAAACCAAACTAACTGCAAACTTGCTTGCTGTAACAGGCGAAATCGCAAAGAAGGTCAGGCATAAACCTGCCATAAGCGCGGGATAAGTTGAATCAATTAATGGTTTCATTCGGTCGTTCAAAATTAACCCTCATTGAACTTTTTAATGAATTCAGTAAATTCTCTCAATGGAGGAATTTTTTCTTTTAATGCTTTTTTTGTTTCTTTTGTATTAGTATCAATATTTTTTTCAAAATCAACCAAAAATTCATCAAATTTATTACAAAATTCACCCATATTTTTTCTGTAACCTTTAAAATCGTATTTCTTCTCTAATTCATTTATAACTTCATTTTTTATTAAATCACAGAATTGTTTATTTCTTTTTTCTAATAACTCTTTCTTTTTCTTTGCTATTAATTTCGCTTCTTCTCCAAGTTGATCAATCTGTAGGTCAAGGTCAAGTCCCATCATATCATCTGTCATGGTCTACCACCATGATGTCTCTGCAATTTCGTTATTTCGAGTGCTGATTCTGGAATAAAAAGTGGTTTTTCTTTAAATCCTCGCATTAATTCATCGAATGTTGATTTCTCCGTTTTATCTTCAATTTCTAACGATTCTCCACTTTTGATAACCGAGAATAATTTAAGTGCTGTGAAAGCAAGCTCCTCATTAGATGTAATAGACGCAACTTTTGTAATAAATTTATTCAATGATTTTTTAATTTTCTCTGAGATAAGAACCATCGTCGGTTTTCCCATACCCGTTATTAAACCTAATTGGTAAAAAAGTTCGTCATCAATATCTCTGTCGAGAATCATAAGAACAAAATCATTTTTCTTTACTTCCTCTTTAAACTGTGGACTATTTTTAAATTTATTACGTGGAAAAGATGTTATATTAAATATGAAATAATCCAACATTCTTTCTTTAAATCGATATGCTGAGTTGCCGGTTACATCTCCGCATAAATAAATACTGGACACAGGAAAACTTTCATTTTTAGAGTGTAAATACTTTGTATAAAATTTTATTATTAGTTCTAATACGATTTCATTACTGAGCTTTGATTTTTTGGATTCGTTAAAAGCAATTTGCGTTAAATAAAGCCATCCTAAATCAGTTTGTTCAGCGGCTAATTGTTGAAACTTTTCAGATTCAACTTCATTTTTTTCATTTAGAGAGAGGAAAAAGTAATACTTAGCTAATAATTTATGGACATTTGTTTCTTTATCTTTTGCTTCTTTTCGTTTATCAGCTGCTTTTTTATAGAAGTCTGCTTTTTCATCGGATTTTTCAGATGCGTTTGCCAGTGAGACATAATACCGCGCAGTGTATATTTGAGCTTCCTTTATATCCCCTGCTTTTGTAAATTCATCTGCCACTTTTTTATAAAATTTTGCAGATTTTTTATAGAGTCCTACCGCCTCATCAAGTTTGCCTTTTGAATCTGCTAGAGACTCATAATACCGTGCAGTGTAAATATAGGCGTCCTTTAATTTCCCTACTTTTGTAAATTCATCAGCTGTTTTTTTAAAGAGCTCTGCTTTTTCATCAGGTTTATCAGATACATTTGCCAGTGAGACATAATATTGTGCAGTGTATATATGGGCGCCCTTTATGTCCCCTGCTTTTGTATATTCATCCGCTGCTTTCTTGAAAAATTCTGCTGCTTTATTTAAGAGCTCTGCTGTTTCAGGTTTATCAGATGAATTTGCCAGTGAGAGATAATATTGTGCAGTGAAAATATTAGTGTTCTTTGAATCACTTGCTTTTATGAATTCATCTGCTGCTTTCTTGAAAAATTCTGCTGCTTTCTTATAGAGCTCTGCTTCTTCATCAGGTTTATCAGATGCATTTGCCAGTGAGACATAATAATGTGCAGTGTATATTTGGGCGCCCGCTATGTCCCCTACTTTTATAAATTCATCTGCTGCTTTTTTATAGAGCTCTGCTTTTTCATCAGGTTTATCAGATGCATTTGCCAGTGAGACATAATACCGCGCAGTGTATATTTGAGCTTCCTTTATATCCTCTGCTTTTGTAAATTCATCTGCTGCTTTTTTAAAGAGCTCTGCTTTCTCATCAGGTTCATCAGATACATTTGCCAGTGAGACATAATATTGTGCAGTGTATATTTGGGCGTTCTTTATGTCGCCTAATTTTGTATATTCATCGGCTGCTTTTTTATAGAATTTTGCAGATTTTTTAATGAGTCCTGCCTCCTTATCAGGTTTATCAGATGCAATTGCCAGTGACATATAATACATCGCAGTGTAAATTTGGGCGACCTTTATGTCCCCTGCTTTTGTATATTCATCAGCTGTTTTTTTAAAGAGCTCTGCTTTTTCATCAGGTTTATCAGATGCATCTACCAGTGAGACATAATATTGTGCAGTGTATATATGGGCGCCCTTTATGTCCCCTGCTTTTGTAAATTCATCTGCTGCTTTTTTAAAGAGCTCTGCTTTTTCATCAGGTTTATCAGATGAATTTGCCAGTAAGATATGAGACAATGCAATAACCATATGGGCATTCTCTGTGTCCTCTGCTTTCGTAAGTTCATCCGCTACTTTTTTATATAATTCAGCAGTTTCATTAGGTTTCTCGGATATCCATGCATCTACTAATGATAGCAAGATCGGGTCTTCAATTTTCTCATAATAATCTTTAACTTTTAAATGATATTTTTTTATTTTTATATCATTTTTATTTGAATCAGCGAGTAAATCATAATAACTAGCCTTGGCAAAATTAACTGTTTTGTCATTTAATTTTACTCCTTTTATTTGTATTTTTTTCCATAGTTTCTTTGCGGTTTTAAAATCCTTTTTTTTTATAGCAATAATTGTTTTCCTAATATCAGCTAAAACAGCAATTTGGTTAGAATCTGCCTCTTTTTTTAGCCTATCGGTCATGATTAAAGCGTAATCCCAATTTCCAAGTGCTATAGAATACATTAAAAAATTAAACTCTTTAGATTCCATTGTTTATCCTCAATGACTATCATATAAACTTTATGTCTCATGATTTTTCCCTTCTATCATTTTAGATATTAATAAAGAATATGTCGTACATAAACCGAATTGTGCAAATCATGTGAAGAGTGGTCATCATTACAGGTCTTCATACCTTGGAGATTTTATGCAGGTGCTTAAAACTGCATATAGTCCAGCTTATATACCGTTTTTTTTGTCGCTGCTTAGTGATTTCATTTTATTTTGCTGATTTTCTTATATCGCCGCAGCTTGTCGATTCAATTAATCCAAAAGCGCAAAAATAAAAATATAGTGATCTATCAGGGTGATCCAGTTCCAGTGATCTACCTACCAGTGATGCGAACTTTGCTGACGCAAGACTCTCAGCTATCTACGCTCCTGGATCACCGCTCTTATCGCAACTTTGAGCGTCGATATTTTATCTCTCCTCGACTTTTCCGAGATATTTAATAACCTTCTGCTTTATTTTTCCATCTACCCTTACCGATTTGACAAGATAGCGATACTCCTGACCATTGATTTTTTTGATGCGCTCAAACATTATTTCTCCGCCAATTTTTCAAGGATCGCTTCGAGGCGGGTGTTATGTGCTCTCCGCTCTTTGTTATGCTCTCGCATTTCTATAACAAGTGCCGAGGTATCCCCTTTTATTGCTGAGATATCCCCCTTTATTTCTGAGGTATCCCCCTTTATGTTTTTCAATACTTCGACCCCCGCATCCAGCTATCTTCCGATATCGATTTCATCATCAGACGATACTTTTGTGAAATTATCTGGAAGTTCAATATATACAGATAATTTCTGTTCTTTGATACCAGCAATTTCAGCGCCTTTTTCTGTTCCCCGTATCCTTATTTCTTGAGTGAAATTATTTATCTCGGTATCCTCACCTGAACAAAGGATTTTAACACTACCGTCTTTTGCATTAAAAACCATCCCCGGCAGACCAAACGCCCTTCCAATATGCTCTATGGTGTTCCTGAAACCAATGTCCTGAACATTTCCTGTGATTGTTATGCTATGAGTCGAAGCCGTCATATAGAATACAATGTAATGCCTAAACATATTTAAATATTGGGATAACTTCACTTTTAGACATTACACTTTCCGTTTATTAAATTTTTGGCGGCTGCGCCTCCGGGTATTCTCTCACAAGAGAATATAACAATATAATCCAATTTTAAAGGTTGGGCATCAGGCCCTTCCTCTATTCCCGTTATTTAAACAGATTATTGCGGTTGCATTATTATTTTATTCACTTACAGCTAAAGCCTCTAAGCGGTCCTGCGTGGATATAAAGAAATCCTGGGGGATACTTATCCTGTTTCCTGGAATCTGTTCGTCTAATCTTTCAAGAAACAGTTTATCCATATCGAATAGATAGTATGCCCTCTCATTGAATATCTCGTCCATGGTATTATCATTAACGCCCATTTTTCTCACCGATCAATGATTTATTTTTTCCGAATATATAGTTTTTCCTTGGGTAAAGATAAAATGCATAAACTGCGAAAACTTTTTATATGATCACCATCATAAGTATGATGCAGTTATCGGCCTGTGATATAAAAACGGGATGGTTGCAGGTTTGAATTAAATTGCATCAATGTGGCGGTCACAGATCGCGAAATTATGAACAGAACAATAAGATGTGAGCAGTTATGGTCAAGAAACATGATACCAGCACAGAATTTGAAATAAATAAAGATGCCTATAAGATATGGTCTGATACCTGTGGCGATGTCTCGAAAATGTGGGATGAATCCCATACAAAAATTTTGAAACCATGGGTTGAACTGATGGGAGAAATGTCTGATAAGACAAAAGAAATCTCCTTAAACTCGGCGCCGGATAATTATAAGGAATTTTATGACGAATGGATGAAAACATACGAAAATTCGTTTGGAAAGTTCTATCCTGTTTCGATCCCTGCGCCTAAAGAAACACTTGAAAACTTCATAAAAATATCAGGTGAATCAAATAAACTTTACAGGGCATGGATAGAAGAATCAGAAGAAAATACAAGAAAGACAGCTGAATTACTTAAAAATGGGGCTGACCCTGCAAAATTCAAAGAGTGTTTTGAAATGTGGATGAAGTCCTATGACAAAATGTCGAATGACTTTATAGAACAACCCGCAATTAAATACCAGAAAGAGATATTTGGAAATTATACAGGCATACCCGATTTCTATTCTGAAACCCTGTTGAAAATGTCAGCAATGTGGAGAGATTCTTTTAATAAACTGTATAACCCGTGGATGGAAACCATGCAAAAGCTCTCCCGGAATATAGAGAAGATCTCAAAAGGCACTGCAGGCCCTGAGGCTTATAAAGAATTTTTTGACCTGTGGGTAAATACATATAAAGAAAACTATAAAAAAATGATTGACCCGCAGTCTGCGATATCATCTAACGAAGCGTTCGAGAATTTCATAGAGAGCAGCAATATCAGCCTGAATCTATATAAATCATGGATTTCGGCTATGGAAGGAATGCACGAAAAATTCAAGGATCATTCTAGGATCATGAATGACCCCGAAGCTTGTAAAGAATTCTTTAATCTCTGGGTGAAGATGCATGAAAAGGCTATTGAAGATGTCTTTGATAAGATGCCAATGGTGTCTCCGGTCAAAGAGATGATAGAGCCTATAAGGGATGCATGTAAACTCTATGCCAACGCATCCATAAAAATGTCAAAAACGTGGATGGATTCATATACACGCGCTGCACGCTCCAGGGTTTGAATATGAACCCTGGTGAAATACCTGCTATTGGCCCGTCAAGAGAGAAAACAGAAAAAATGATGAAAGTTTTTCCTCTCTTTATGGACTTTTATAATGTATGGATGGACTCTATTTCTGACTTTTCGAATCTCTCCCTTGAGGCAATGAACAGGATGCATGACAAAACCGCAAATATGGGGTGTGAGATAAGTCCTGAGAAAAATAAAGAAATATACAATATCTGGATTGAGACCTACAGCGATACCTTTAAGGAATTCCTGGGATCAGGTCATTTTGCCAGGGATATGGGTAAAATCACCTCACTTTTGATCGACGCTCAAAAATACAACCGGGAAATGCTTGAAGAAAATTTACTAAAACCCATGAATCTGCCCACAAGTACAGATATTGATGAACTGAACAGGGAGTTATATTCTCTTAAAAAAACAGTACGAGAATTGAACCGGAAAATCAACGAACTATCGCAGGGAAAATGATTATTTTATGATTCAAATGACGAACGGACTTAATTTAATTGAAGAAAATTTTACAAAATTTACAAAGGGTTGTGAAATAATTTCAGAATTGACCGAAATTTCCGTGGGAACAACCCCTCATAAGATAGTATATAGTGAAGATAAAATGAAACTTTATCACTATAAACCAACAGTGAAAAATCCCTTCCCGGTTCCTGTTCTTATGATATACGCTCTTGTAAACCGGTATTATATCCTGGATCTTTCGCCAGATAAAAGTGTAATAAAGAACCTGCTGGATAAAGGCTTTGACGTTTATGCAATTGACTGGGGATACCCATCGGGAATGGACAAATATCTCACGATAGATGATTATGTAAATGGCTATCTGAATAACGCTGTGGATTATGTAAGGAAAGAATCGGGAGAAGATAAAATTTCCTTATTAGGCGTATGCGTGGGCGGAACTCTATCCGCGATGTATGCAGCACTTCACCCTGAAAAGGTAAAAAACCTGATAAGTTTCGTTGCACCTATCAACTTTGATACCGATAAATCCCTGCTCAATATCTGGGCAAAAGAAATGGACGTGGACAAAATAGTGGACTACTACGGTATAGTTCCCGGGGATTTCCTGAACATGGGATTCCTTCTTCTTGATCCTTTCAGGCTTATGATCGATAAATATGTGGGATTTTTAGAACGGATCGATGATAAGAAAACCGTAGAAAATTTCCTGCGCATGGAAAAATGGATATTTGACAGCCCGGGCCAGGCAGGTGAAGCTTACAGGCAGTTCATGAAAGACTGTTACCAGAAGAACCTCCTGATCAAAAACAAAATGGAAATCGGAGGAAAAAGGATCGATTTGAAGAAAATTTCCATGCCCTTGCTTAATATTATGGCACAATTTGATCATCTTGTTCCGAATGAGTCAAGTAAACCCCTGACAGAGGCTGTATCGAGTACTGATAAAGAATCTATGGTCTTCCCGACCGGTCATATTGGTATGTTCGTTGGCTCAAAATCCCAGAATGAAGTTTGCCCGAAAATCGCACAATGGTTAAAACCAAGGTCCATTGCCAGCCAAGATGAAACTCCCGGAAGCACAGATGCGGGTAGCGATCAAAATAAAACCGGTGTAAAGAAAAGCAAAAATAAGAAAAGTAATCGTAAATCGAAGGAGATCATGAAATGAGAGTTGAAAACAAGGTCGTAATAATAACAGGATCAGGAAGCGGCATTGGCCGGGAGACTGCAATACTGTTTGGAAAAGAGGGCGCTAAAGTCGTAGTGGCGGATATGAATGAAAAAGGAGGCCAGGAAACAGCGGAAATGATAAGGAATAACGGAAGTGATGCATTCTTTGCAAAGCTTGATGTATCTGACAGGGAGCAATCAAAAGAAGTTGTAAAAGATACACTGGAAAGATATGGAAAGATCGATATCCTGATCAATAATGCAGGAATTATCCAGGATGCATTGATTTCCAAAATGACTGAAGACCAGTGGGACAAAGTCATTACCATAGACCTCAAGGGACCTTTTAACTGCATCCAGGCAGTTGTAGAAGCAATGACAACCCATGGGACAGGCGAAATCATCAATGTGTCTTCAATTGTGGGATTGTACGGTAATATCGGCCAGTCAAATTATTCAGCAGCAAAAGCAGGACTGATCGGATTGACAAAAACCCTTGCCAAGGAACTGGGAAGAAAGGGAATAAGGGTCAATGCGGTGGCTCCGGGATTTATATATACCCCGATGACTGCAACTGTACCTGAAAAAATACTTGAGATGATGAAGGAAAAAACACCGATAAAAAGACTTGGCCAGCCTGATGATATCGCATATGCACTGTTATATCTTGCTTCGGATGAGGCGAATTTCGTTAATGGGGCAGTCCTTTCTGTTGATGGCGGACTCCTCCTGTAATCCGGGTGGCAACTATGAAGAATGTAGTAATCGCTTCTGCGACCCGTACCGCAATAGGAAAATTTGGTGGAAGTCTTAAAGATTTTAATCCGGCGCAACTTGGTTCTGTGGTATTGAAGGAAGCATTAAAGCGGGGAAATATAGCAGGAACCGAAGTTAATGAAGTCATAATGGGAAATGTACTTTCTGCAGGGCATGGCCAGAATGTTGCACGCCAGGCGGCGATTAGCGCAGGTATCCCGGTAGAAGTATCCTCATTCAGCGTAAATAAAGTGTGCGGCTCAGGTTTAAAATCAGTTGTCCTTGGGGCACAGGCTATAATGCTTGGCGATGCTGATGTTGTACTGGCAGGCGGCATGGAGTCAATGTCAAATACCCCTTACGCCTTAAGAAAGGCCCGCTGGGGAGCCAAAATGGGCAATGATGAACTTGTGGACCTGATGGTTCATGACGGTCTGTGGGATATTTTCAATAATTATCATATGGGCATTACAGCAGAGAATGTAGCTGCAAAGTTCGGGATTTCCAGGGATGAACAGGACGATCTGTCAGCAAAGAGCCAGAATAAAGCGGAGGCTGCCATTAAAGCCGGGAAATTCAGGGACGAGATCATTCCTTTGCCGATCCCTGTTCCAAAAGGCGAGCCTGTTCTTTTTGATACTGATGAATTCCCGAGGTTCGGGACAACAAAAGAATCGCTTGCTAAACTGAAAAGCGCATTTAAAAAAGACGGTACTGTGACAGCAGGCAATTCTTCGGGGATTAATGATGGTGCAGCTGCTTTGCTTTTAATGTCTGAAGAGAAAGCGAAAGAAAAAGGGATTGTTCCCCTTGCAACTATCAAAAGCTATGGTTTATCAGGGGTAGCTCCTGATATTATGGGCACAGGGCCGATCAATGCAAGTAAAAAAGCTTTGCAGCGGGCAAATCTTTCCGTAAGCCAGCTTGACCTTATTGAGGCAAATGAGGCATTTGCGGCGCAAAGTATTGCGGTCAACAGGGAACTTGGTCTTGATCCCCAAAAGGTTAACGTTAACGGCGGCGCCATAGCCCTGGGACATCCCATAGGGGCAAGCGGCGCAAGGGTACTTGTTACACTTCTCCATGAATTAAAGAGAAGGAATGGCGCATACGGCCTTGCAACCCTCTGTATCGGAGGAGGGCAGGGTATAGCCGTTGTTGTAAAGAGGTGAATTTATGGGTTGCAGGAAGAAAGGCAGACTGGATGGTAAGGTTGCCCTGGTCACCGGAGGCTCAAGAGGTATCGGGAAAGCTATCTCTTTACGCCTCGCAGAAGAAGGGGCGGACGTGATAATTAATTACCAGAATACGAAAGAGCATGCTGAGACGGTTTCAAAGCTCATCGACATGATGGGCATGGCAGACAGGCTTGAAAAAATTGCCTCGCAGATACACAGGATGAATAATAAAGAACATGCAAAGGAGTTTTTAAGACAACTGGACGCTATTGAAAAGCACTCTTATATATGCCAGGCAAATGTCAGTGATTTTGAGCAGGTAAAAAAGATGCAGGAGGAAGTCATAAAACAATTCGGGAAACTGGACATCCTGATCAATAATGCCGGAATAGTAAGGGATAAATCTTTTGTAAAAATGACTTCTGACATGTGGAATGATGTTATGCATGTGAATCTGGACGGGTCCTTCTATTGCACCAAGGCGTTCATAGAAGGAATGCTTGAGAGAAAGTACGGCAGGATAATCAATATTTCTTCAGTCATCGGAAGAATGGGCAATTTCGGGCAGGCAAATTATACTGCATCAAAAGCAGGAGTGATTGGACTCACAAAGGCGCTTGCGAAAGAATTTGCAGGGAAGGGAATCACCGTGAACGCAATTGCACCCGGATTTATTGAAACCGATATGGTAAAAGGTGTCCCTGGCGATGTAATGGATAAGATTCTTGCGAAAATTCCTCTTGGCAGGCTTGGTAAAGCTTCCGAGGTCGCAGGGACTGTTGCTTTTCTTGCATCGCAGGAAGGGGATTATATTACAGGACAGGTTATTGACATAAATGGAGGACTCTATATCTGATTTAATTGTTAGTTAACAATTCTGTGTGCCTCTTCCAATGATTCCTTTATTTTTTGATCTTTTCTTCGCTTTTTATAAACCCGATATACATCACAGCAACACCAAGCAGTTCGAGTACATAGAGCGCCCATTCCATGCCAAATCTGGATAGACCGCCCCCGGATGCCACCAGGAGCGCACCTATCGCGATGAATAAGTTATAACTTCTTCGTGTGATGTACAAGGAATATAAGGCGCCGCCGATTAATGCGATTGAGCCCGGGATTGTAAGAAACGGGGATATCATTCTAACATTGGCAGGCATGGCACTGCCTCCGACGATTCTCCCTTTCAGTTTTTCAGAAGCAACATCGGCATTCAGGGTTAAAATAATAAGAGCAGCTATAACCACCGCAAAATAAATGGTTAAATATTTTCCAGCGCGCCTGTTGAATAGATAAACTGTCCCAAGCCCCAATATCGCAACAAGAGAGGCTATTAGTACGTAATAAGCCCGGTACATGGGCATATCCCAGCCATATATCTCGGAAATAAACTCAAATAAGGTGGTAATTGAAAAAATAAGAAGCCCAATCCCCCAGATAAACTGGTATATTTTCCTCCTTTGTGAATACTGGTAAAACACCGAAATTGTAAAACACAGGCTTATCAGTGTGGTAAGTAAAGGGGCAAGAGATTGTATTAAAGAATCTGAACTAAGTATCATTTATCCTCGCTATTATCGATGGAAAACGATATGGATAACTTTAAATTAATCATTTATATGGTTTGTGCTTAAAAAATATAAAAAATATGAGAATATTTACTCATTTTGTAAATGGAAACCAATATAGTTATGGAATTTATCAATATCCTTGATATGTCGAAAAAAATACTTTTTTTATTGACGGCAACAGCACTGGTTGTTTCGATTTATATGATATTCTTTCTTGCGCCTGTTCCCATTGATCCTATGGAAGCTGCAGGAGATCCGGTAAACTTCAAAATATTCTACTTTCATGTTCCCATAGCAGCAACCGCTTATCTGGCTTTTGCAATTGTATTTGCATCCGGTTTTATGTATCTGCGGACAAAGCTGGAAAAATGGGATATAATAGCAGTTTCGGCATCGGAAATCGGAATTATATTCGCATTCCTTACTCTTATTACCGGTTCAATATGGGCAAGATCAGCATGGGGCGAGTACTGGGTATCCTGGGATGTCAGGTTAAACACTTCTCTTGTTCTTTTTTTGGTCTACTTATCCTATCTCATGGTGAGAAAATCAATAGATGAACCTGAGAAACGCGCAAGGCTCTGCGCAGTTTTTGGCATTTTCGGCTTTATAAGTGTACCATTAAGTTTCCTGTCCATCAGGTTATGGAACAGGGCTACCGTTCATCCGGTTGTGATAGGACCGGGAGGAGGAGGTATCAGCGGGGATACTGTGATTGGTACGGTTCTTATGAACGTCATTGCATTTTTCCTTCTCCTGGCATCTCTGATCATTTTACGCATGGACAATGAGAAACTGGCTGAAAAGATTGCTTCTATGAAACGTGCGAAGAACCTGTGAAAAATACAAAAATAAGCCGTAAAGTACTTAAGTTTACACTCCTTGTAAATATATATATGATAGAACTGGACAATCTCGATGTAAAGATACTGGCACATTTGCAGAGCAATAGCAGGGAATCATTCCAGGAGATCGCAAAGCGCTGTCTTACAAGCGTTCCCACGGTCAAGAGCCGTGTTGACAGGATGCTTGAACTCGGAATTATCAATAAGTTCACAATAGATATCGATAACAGCAAGCTGGGGATAACCGAAGCGATACTCCTTGTAAACGCAAAACCCGGCGCTGTCAGCAGGATAACTGAAGAGCTCCGGGGGATTGAAGAGGTTAAGGAGCTGTATGTAACCTCTGATTCTGATACAGCCATCGTTTCAAGAGTAGCGGGGGACATGCAGCGGATTCTTGCAATACAGGAGAGTATAGACCTCACTGATGTGAATAACATCCGTATATTATCAGTAAAAAACGCATTCGCAAAGGAGTCAACGATTCCTCTTGCGTCCTCCAGCATAACACTGACCTGTTCTTATTGCGAAAAGAGAATGGCAGGAGATGCAGTAAGAAAGAAATTCGATGATAAAGACTATTTCTTTTGCTGCACCACCTGTCAGGGAGAGTTTGAAAAGAAATACAGTAAAATGATAGCAAAGATTTAAAGTATGGACACAAATTACAATAAATATATCCCTGCACTCAGCTATAAATGGTTTACACCTTTTTATGATCCGATAATGCAGTTGCTCATGCGTGAATCCACATTCAAGCGCAGCCTTATTGAGCAGGCTAAAATAGAAAAGGGTTATAATGTACTTGACATCGGCTGCGGTACAGCCACACTCACCATTCTCATAAAGAAAGTTCATCCGGATGCTGAAGTGACAGGTCTTGACGCAGATCCTGAAATCCTCAAGATGGCCAGGAAAAAAGTAATAAATGCAGGCATTAACATCAAATTTGACCAGGGGATGTCGTTTGAACTGCCATATCCGGACAGTACTTTCGACCGTGTAGTTTCAAGCCTGGTTTTTCACCATCTGAGCCGGGAAAACAAACACCGGACATTTAAAGAAATATTCAGGGTTCTGAAACCCGGGGGAGAACTGCATGTTGCAGATTTCGGGAAACCACATAATGCTCTAATGTATTTGATATCACTGGTGTTCAGGCATCTTGAAGAAACAAAAGAGAACATAGATGGGCTGCTGCCCGATATGTTCCGGAAAGCGGGATTTGAACAGGTGGAAGAGACTGCAAGATTTATGATGCTTTTTGGCACGCTTTCCCTGTACAGGGCAATAAAATCCCGATAAATGGCAATAAAATGATAAAACAAAAACGCGTATTCCTTATTCTTATAATTGCAATTATAGCCTTGAATATGAATTTTCCTGGAAATGCCACCTCTTCTGAAGAGCCTGCTCCTTCCCTCCAGTGGTTTCCATCCTTAGCTGCTGATAATGGCACTGTTTACATTGTCTGGGCCGATGAGCGAAATGGCAATTATTCACGGATAATGAACAATATACCTCATAAATCCGGGGACATATATCTTTCAAAAGGAAGATTCAAAAATACCTGGGTTTTTGATAGAAATATAAGGATAAATGAAATTAAAGGAACTACAGGGCACGGTTCACCCTCTATAGCCGTTGATGACCGTAATATCTATGCAGTCTGGGAAGATGACAGATATGGATTTGAAGAGCTTTATTTTTCATACTCTGAAAAAAACGATATAAGGTTTAAAAAAGATATACCGGTTGCTGAAGATACAGGAAGCCATGTGCTGCCCTCCATTGCAATCCTGAATGAAACCGTATATGTGGCAAAGATGAACAAGAAAACCTGGGATATTGAATTCGCACAGGGACGTTC
The DNA here is from genome assembly GCA_012026795.1 of Candidatus Methanoperedens sp. Lineage (NCBI taxonomy): Archaea > Methanobacteriati > Methanobacteriota > Methanomicrobia > Methanosarcinales > Candidatus Methanoperedentaceae > Candidatus Methanoperedens > Candidatus Methanoperedens sp. The sequence goes on along the minus strand of VEPM01000022.1, from coordinate 27,089 downwards.
TATAAACAGTGTTTACAGGTTCGATAAACCGGTACGGGTCAATGATGATCCCGCAGGTAACTGGCACTATGCACCATCACTTTCTATGGATGATGAAAAAAATGTGTGTATTGCCTGGCTGGATGCGAGAAATGGCAATTATGATATTTATTTTTCACACGGGACCAAAGAAAACGGGACATGGAGATTCAGGACGAATGTGAGGGTGAATGATGAGTCTGCAAATGTATCCCATTATACTCCTTCAATTGTATTTGAAAACTCAAGTGTGTATGTTGCATGGTATGATGACAGGAATAAAGATTTTGATATATACTTCTCAACAGGCAGGTTCGAAAATGAAAGCTGGAAATTTGACAGCGACATCCGGGTAAATGACGATGGGATAGGCGATCAGATGCATCCTCAAATTGTTGTGAGAGGCAGTGAAATCTTCATTGTATGGGAAGATGATCGAAACGGCGGGCCTGACATTTATTTCTCAAAAGGTGAGAAGAAGAATGGAAGCATTGAATTCATAAAAAATGTAAAAGTAAATGATATCAAAGGTAAGCATTACGACCCTCAAATAGGGGTCGAAGGAAGCAATGTGTATGTTGCATGGCAGGCGGAAAATATCCCGGATACATACTTAAATACGGGGGACGGCGGAGATATATTTTTTTCAGCCGGGAAATACGATGGCAGGATATGGACATTTGGCAGGAGTATCAAAATAAACGATGACCTGACAGATTCTTTTACAGAACCGGAGCCACTATTCCTGGGACTGGTTCTTGTTCCGGTTATAGTATCGGTCATAATTATGGGATTCTTAAGAAAACATGGAAAACGATAAAAATAACCCGGAAAAAAGAAAATACGATGTGCTTCAACAGAAGGCTGTAGTATCGCTTCTCAAGAACCACAAAACCCGGTTCCTATTCCATCTGCCAGCAGTCCTGCTATTTGCAATAGTGGTGATTGCAGGCTTTTTCGGAATCCAGAACAGCAACAAGAGCCTTACAACCATTTCAATCTGGGTTATCTGGTGGTCGCTTCTGATAATAAGCCTGGCTCTTGCAGGAAGGGTATGGTGTTTTATATGTCCTTTTGGTGCTATCGGGGAATGGGTACAGCATCACACTTTGAAAAAAGTTGATGACGCTTCCGGTTTCAGGAAATTCCCCGCAGGATTCAGAAACCTGTCTATTGCAGCGGCGCTTTTCCTTGCGATCACATGGGCTGATTTCCAGTTCAATCTTGTGAACAGCCCGCTTTTGACAGCATATTTTATTGTTGCTTTGCTGGGTCTTATTGTAGTAATATCGATAATCTTTGAACGCCGATCCTTTTGCAGGTATGTATGCCCTATAACCGGATTAATAGGTTTATACTCGATGTTCGCACCTGTTGAATTGAGAGTAAAGGAGAAAGAAACATGTAAAGCCTGTAAGGAAAAATACTGTATATCAGGCAGCGAAAATGGATATCCATGTCCGGTATTCGAATATCCGGGGACCATGGAGAAAAATACACATTGTATCCTCTGTATGGAATGTGTTAAAACCTGCCGCAGGGATAATATTTCCTTAAATCTTCGTTCTTTTGCAGGAGATTTTTTGAATTTGACAAAGACCAGGATGGATGAAGCCCTTTTTATCCTGTTGCTCCTCGGAGTGACTATATTCCAGACACTAATAATGATACGGCCGTGGGCTGTTTTTACACAGGGTTTAATGATCTATACAGGCGCCGGTTATGATACAGTTCGATTCGTTTTATTTATTGCTTCATCTGTAATTCCCATTCTTATCTATTCGATAATCATCGCTGTTTCAAAATTGCTCAATCCAAAAACATCATTTAAAGAAACCTTCACAGGCTATGCTTACTCAATCATTCCCCTGGGATTGCTGATGCACCTGTCCCATAATCTCCGCCATTTACTGGAAGAAGGAACCGGGATCGTTCCTGTACTTTCGGATCCTTTTGGTTTTGGATGGGATATATTCGGGACTTCAGGATATATGCCCGCCCCGCTTCTCGATAATAATTATATTCTCCTGACCCAGTGGCTGCTTATGTTTATCGGGTTGGGTTTCTCCATTTCAATCGGCAAAAATATTTCAAGGAGGATGTCTCGCACAGATATGGCATATTTCCCAGTACTGGTCTTCGTTCTCATACTTTTCATTTTGAATCTCTGGATACTCGGGCAGCCGATAATGCATAAACACTGATCATTTGCCTTAGCAGCCCATTGATATCACGATTTGCAGGGCAAAGCTGTGGCTTGTTTCCTGCAAAAACATTATAATTAAGTTTTAAATGATATTCCTTTATATACAGGGAGTGATCAATAAGACTTGTTTACGATGGGTGTAAAACACACACAATGAGTGTAAAACATACACAATAGATGTAAACCGGGATTATGAGATATATATGAAACCTCAAAAATTGTTAATTATATATACGATTTTGCTGCTGGCTGCTTTCGTTTTGCCAGCTGTTGCAAATGAACAGGGTATGGACATGGGAAATATGGATATGGGCGACATGCCTGCATCAGATCATGCAGCCACAACAAGTGAAGGCGGTCACTCCATGGAAGGACAGGTCAACTGGTCAGTCATAGCTTTGTTCCTCCTTGCCATAGTGGCTTTAGGATTTGTTGCATTCAACACCGGGAAGCTCAGTAAAATAAATTTCCTTAATAATCCTCAGATTAAATCCCTTTTAAAAAGCAAATGGTACCCATTGATATTTGTTTTGCCAACAATGTTAATATTTGGCATCCTTGTCATCCAGCTGTTTTTTGGACCTGAGGAAACAGCTCTTAATTTCGGCTCTGTAATGGTATGGATATTCCTGTGGCCAATCTTGCCGGTCCTGTTCCTTGTTTTCGGAAGATTATGGTGCTCAGTTTGTCCCATGTCACGAATCAGTGATGAAGTGCAAAGAAATGTGGGGATGCATAGGAAAGTTCCAAAATTCCTCCAGACTTATGGTGTCTGGATCATAATATTTGCTTTCCTGGTAATAACCTGGGTTGATTCAGTACTCGGGCTTGTGGAAAATCCAAGGAACACTGGCTATCTCCTGCTTTTCGTGTTCATCGGCGTAGTCCTTATGGGCGCAGTATATGAACGGAGAGCCTGGTGCCGCTATCTGTGTTTCCTGGGCGGCCTGTCAAGCAATTATTCCATGAGTTCGGCGCTGGAACTGCGGGCTGACAGCGAAAAATGCAAAGCCTGCAAGACTCCGACATGCTTTAAAGGAGACGGGAAGGTTGCAGGATGCTCAATGTTCGAGTATCCGAGAACAATGGATTCAAACAGGTTCTGCAATTTCTGCTCAAACTGCATAAAGACATGCCATTCTGATGCCATAAGAATAACGCCGCGACCTCCTACAAGTGAACTCTGGTTCATAAAGAAACCGCGGTTTGAAGAATCTTTCCTTGCAACAGCCCTTATCGGGATCGTGGTAGTCCAGACCGTAGTCATGCTTGAAGTATGGGGGCCGTTCATGGAATGGTTTGAAAGCACCACTGGCATCGCCAATTTCACAATTGCATGGACAATAATGTTTGCAGCAGCAATGGTAATAGCTCTCCTGTTAATGCTGGGTGCAAGTTTCATTTCGGGTATATTGCCGACAAAAACACAGAATACAAATGTAATCTCTGACTCATCTGCGCAATTGAACATTGATATGGACGTTCCTGCGGAAACAACACTTTCCAACTTCGTTCGCTATGGATATGCTCTTATCCCCCTGGGACTTGGAATACACCTTGCCCACAATGCAAAGCATTTCCTGGGTGAAGGCTTGTCTGTAATATATACCTCAGCTTCGCTTGTGGGATGGAATATTACAGGTGATCCATCGATCCTGAATATGCCCACGATTCAGATAATCCAGTATATCCTTTCGGTACTGGGAGTTCTGGGAAGTATTTACACAGCATACAAAATATCGCAGAATAATCCCAATTCGAAATCATCGGTTTTGCCTTATATAGTGCTGATGCTGATGTTCGGATTGATAGCCCTGTGGATGTACACCGTACCTATGGCAGCACGCGGCCATTAAATTGTCCTCTTTTTGAGGACATCTTTTTCATTCAAATCATTCCTGATTTTTGTACTAATATCTTTTCGGTAAGTTCCTTTCCAAGCGATTTCTCTTCCCCTGACACCATGATCAGAATCGGTCCCCCAAACGGAGAAATGCTCTTTATCTCAACCTCAACCTGGGGATATAATCCAAGGCTTCCCAGATACTGCAGCATCTCGGAGTTCTCCTCAAAAACGCTTATAATGACTCCTTTTTCATTTGCTTTGAGTTCTGAAAGTTTTACAGTGTTATCTTGAATTATCAACCCTTCTTTATCAGGTATCGGATAACCATGAGGGCATGTTTTGGGATTACCCAGTTTCTCTTCGATTTTTTCCTCCATTTCAGGACTTATATCGTGTTCAAGCCTGCATGCTTCTTCATGCACTTTATCCCATTTAAAACCCAGAATATCCGTAAGCAGACGCTCAGAAAGGCGATGTTTTCGTATCACTTTCCTGGCTTTTAGTTCACCTTCTCCTGTCAACACTACTCCTTTCTCAGCGTACTTCACAAGTCCCTTCTGTTCGAGCTGCTTTAGCATCTCTGAGACGGATGAAGGGCTTAACTCCAGGCGTTCTGCTAATTTCGAAGTGGTGGCGGATTCATGTATCTCCTGCAGTTTATATATATACTCCAGATATTCTTCTATCCTTGGGGATTCTTTTGTCATATATGATTTCAGTAGGCTTCTTGATGACTAATAGTTTACTTCACGGTGGGTATTTCACAGTGGGTACTTCACAGTGGGTACTTCACAGTGGGTACTTCACAGTGGGATATGTATTATCCTGTTTCTGAAATCCTAATGTGTGGTCTAAAATATTCCAGCATGGTATTAACCATTACTCCCATAGTTACCCAGAAAGTAAACATAACTCCAAGGCTCTCGACCCTGTATTTCCATAGTAAATCTGAAGGAATTGAAGGTATGCTGGAATTAGGAGGAAACAATAAGAAGGCAGTGATAATTATGACGACAAAGGCAATTGCTCCTGTTGAAAGCCCGGACATGGGATTATATTTCCGGGATAAATGTGAATAAATAATCCAGAAGGCTATTGAAGCAAGAATACCAGCAATGATCATAGCGATAAAGATGCTTTGCCTTGTCATCACAGATAGCGAGGTTTCCATGCCAGGCGGGTCAGGCGGCAAATAGAGAGAAGGGACAAGCACCGCTACTAAAAAACCGTTTAAAGCCATAATCAGACTTTTAAACTCAGCGTTTTTTACAGGAATCCTGTGTTGAACCATAGTATACACGAAAGTGAATATTATAGAATAGAGGATTCCAAGCATTATTGCTCCGGCGAATGTCCAGAAGTGAACAATATTTCGTGGAATTAATGGATGGGAATCAGGTATCTGGATTTCGTAAGTTTCTGCTTCCAATATGATTGGCGTCAGGAATAAAAGGAGAAGTCCTCCGAGAGCTGTGCCTGCAACCATACCTGTTACAATTCCTGCTTTCAGAATTGATAAGAAATCCAGTGAGCCTTTAATGGCAGGGGAAGCCTGCTGCGTGGCGTAGGTCATGAAATCCCTCGTGGAATGCTGGAAAGCTTTCAAAGTTTGAAAATCCTATTATATAAATCGCAATGGCGATGGTAAGAAAAATTATAGCAAGCTTTGCGAGCATTACATAGTCCAATTCATATCGATACTTATATCCATGCCTGTATTCACTAATCATTTCTGTCATTATTATACCTCAATTAACTTAGATGATCATGAAGGAGTAAAATATTTAACAATTCAAGCAATACTTGTTACCCATATGGCTAACGATATTTTTAAAGCACTCAGCAGTACTACGCGGTCGAAAATGCTGAGAATATTGGCTAAGAAAGAAATGCATATCACAGGTATTGCAAAAGAATTAAATCTCTCTGTTCCGGTAGTGGCTAAACATGCTAAGCTTCTGGAGAGGGCAAATCTAATTGAAATAAGGAAGTTTGGCAAAACACATGTGCTTGGCAGTAAAATAAAAAACATATACGGAATGCTTGATGAACTTGCCGACTCACACACGATTGATCTGCAAAAAGGTTCAAGTATTCTGGAAGCCCTGAGAAGAGTATCCGGGGTAGAATTAAAAACGGTTGGGGGCAAAGAGTTTGTTATGGCTATCGATGGAGAAGATGGGCTTTACCTCTATGAAGTTAACGGGAACTCACCAAATTCAACAACCGAGGATTTTAAGATAGAAAAAGACTGCACAATCGAATGGAAAAAATTAATTCCCGTAACGAGGAAGAAGATTATTGTCAAAATCAAATAGAAAGCGGATTACCTCCTGGCTTTCAGCTTTGAAATTGACATTTGACAGCAGCGTTTGAACTCCGAATTAATCATAAGGACCCAATACAATTAATACTTTACTTCACCGTGGGATATTCGTATTATTTTGTCCCCCATTTCTCCTATTTCAGGATTATGGGTCACGATCACAATCGTTCTTCCTTCGCTGTGGAGTTTCCTGAATATATCAAGAACTGCTTCCTCATTATTTTTATCAAGATTTCCTGTGGGCTCATCCGCTAATATAATCTGAGGCTGGTTGATAAGCGCCCTCGCTATGCACACGCGCTGCTGTTCCCCGCCGGAAAGCTGGGAGGACAGGTGATTCAGCCTGTGTTCCATCCCAATGTGGAATTGCTGGAAAACAAGACCGATGTTCTCGCGCCGAAAACGCGTTCTTTCCTTCTGGCCAGGCTTCGTTGTCTCAATTCCATTCACCAGCAAAGAGCCGCTTGTTGGTGAATCGAGGCATCCTATCAGGTTCAAATAACTATCAGTCCACGAAAATCCGGATTATCGGAGTTTTTGGGTCGTACTTGTAGAACTCATTCTGGACCTCTACATTTTTGGTTTTATTATTGCAGTTTACGAGAGCGAGAATTTTACCGATGATGAATTCTGCATCTTTTTCATTTTTGAGATTTATTCTTAATGCTTCTATCATGCCATCACCCCATAGCAGGGGATATACCTAACCCTAAAAACAGTCTTAACAGATAGGATAGGAGTTGGTCCGGGTTAGACATATCAGCCAGTAATTGTTTTGTTAACATATAAATCATTCGGTTTTACGAATTTATTATTTAGGATAACCTAATAAGGCATTTGTGTTAGGAACTTGTCCCTGATCCTGGCACTTACAAAGTCGATGATCAATACCACTGCCAGTGTTAGCAGAATTGCAGTTGTAAGTCGCTGGTACTGGAAAAGCTGGATGTAGTTCATCATGTAGAACCCTATGCCTCCGGCGCCTACAAAGCCAAGTATGGCAGAAGACCTGACATTGTATTCGAACATGAAGAAAAGCTGGCTCAGGATATGATTCATTGATTCAGGAATAATTACGAAGCGTATCTCCTTCAGACGGGATATTCCCGTTGCCCTGACAGCCCCGATGACTTCCTGGTCAACTGCCTCAAACGCTTCGTAGTAGAGCTTGCTCAGGTAGCCAACGGAATATATCGCAAGACCTAATGTTCCGGGAAGAGGCCCAAGGCCGAAAGCTACGACAAATATTATCGCCCACAGCAGCGCAGGTATGGTCCTTATAGCTCCGAGGACCAGCCTGACAAACGCGCTTATGCTTCTTCCCGATATGTTGCGGGCTCCAAGAAGTCCAAGAGGAAAAGCTGCAATAAATCCCAATATAGTGCCCATAAGAGCCATCCGGATGGTTTCGAATAATGAGTACAATAAAGTTCCGGCAACTCTGAAATCGGGCGGATAGAGGTCGCCTGAAAAAACGATGAGATTCTTACTTCCCGAGTAAATTTTCTCGGTGTCGAAAAATCCTATAGAATAAGCCAGATATAATACAATTCCTGAAAAAAGTACTTTACTAACTATATTAGGTGAATACATCCTTTACCTTATCCTGGTCAAGCTCCCCTGAACTTATCTCTCCAATCCTGGTCCCATTTTTCATGATCACAGTGGTTTCACTATAATCACGGGCCAGATTAATATCATGCGTTGCAATTATTAATGTAGTATCCTTTCCTTTTATTTTTATCATCATGTCCATTATCTCCCTGCCAGTTACAATATCAAGGTTAGAAACAAATTCATCTGCAAGAATAATCTCCGGTTCCTGCATCAATGCCCTGGCGATAGCTACTCTTTGCCTCTCCCCACCGCTTAAGGTATAGACTTTCATGCCAGCTTTGGGTGCAATGCCCACCATGTCCAAGTATTTCAAAGCAAGTTCCACTTCTTTTTTCGGGAACACTCCAAACAAGGTACCTGTAAATCCTATTCTGGAGTGGGCGCCTATAAGGACATTCTCAAGAGCTGTACGGCTTCGAACCAGGCCGAGCTGCTGCGGGATATAACCGACTTTATGTTTTTCAAGCTCCCCGGTGCTCCCTTTGATACGTACTGACCCGCTGCACGGTTCCAGGAGACGGGTGATTATCTTGAAAAGCGTGGTCTTTCCGGAACCGCTTGGCCCGATTAGAGCAATGCTCGCGCCGCGCTTTATCTTTAAGTCAATATTCTTAAGGGTGTGGTTGCCCCTGTCAGGTGCATACCACACATTGCGAAGCTCTACCGCATATTCTTCCATGTTATCCCAGTTTTTCCGTGAGTTTGTAGCCCGTAGCATTCAGGGCGGTGTTTAAACCTGCAAGATGCTCCTCATTGCTTGTTTTTTTGAATCCGACGAAAATCGCCGAAACCAATTTTCTCATAAGATCATTGTTTTCAGGTTCATTCAATTCCATGAAGGCATTTATCAGTTCTGACCTCAGAGGTTCTTCGAGGTTTTTGCCAAAAACCACGCCATGCGAAGGAATGGGACCCTGCGTCTCTATTATGCGGGTATTATCCATTATCTCCTTAAAGAGCGTCCCTGAGACATCCCCGGCTATCACGCCTACATCAGCCTGGCCCCGCTTCAGCGTATCCCATGCGGGACCATAGCCGCCAGGCGTAGCAACCGTGCCAAAGAATTCCTTCGGATCGGCTTCTTTTCCCGGGGCCGGTGTTGATATTAATCCTTTCTCAACCAGTTTTGCAACCGGGAACAGGTAGCCTGAAGTGGAGGTCAGGCTTGCATATACGGCTCTTTTTCCTCTCAAATCTTCCAGTTTTGTATAGCTGGAATTTTTCATGACAACATAGTATGAATAATAATAGGTCTGGTTTGTCTTTTCACCGTCTATTATGACCTCTCTTATTTCAGAGAGCACGACATCGGTTCCTGCCAGCTTTGCTGATGCAGCCATTGGCCAGGCGCTCATCAGGCCGACCTGGGCATGTCCGAACCTGAGAGATTCGACAACAGCAGAGTAGCTCATGGGTACATACACATCAATATCGGCATTTACCCTTGATTCCAGGAAATTTTCAAGTTCCTTTGCTTTGGGCATTATTTCTTCAGCTTGCTGCGTGGGCAGGATAGCTATGGTTATTTTTGGTCTGGTTTCCTGGGTTGTTGTCCCGGGCTGTTTTTGTTCAACTTGCTTTTCTTCTGGCGTAACGCAGCCAGATAAGAAGACCGCTGCTATGATTAATGCAGCAATTATTATCGTTTTTTTCATTTTTAACTCCTTTAATTCCTGAAAAGGTCAGCTTTTTCTTTGATATCCCCGGTTTTTATAACAATCTGTTCACCCTCAAGTGTGGAATTAAGAGGGATGGGATTGCATCCTCCACCCATTTCCAGGCTATCGCGATTAATGGGCGCGCCGCATCGCTTGCATATCAATTCGTCTCCTTCCTGTACATACCCTGCAGCGCCGCACAGGGCGCAGGCATCATAAGCTACGGCAACGCTCCCATCGCTCTTTGTCATAGCCAGGATCCTCACATTTGCTTCGCCTGAACTGCCATGCATCGGGCAGGCTTCGCCTGGTGCATGCTGCATATCGCAAACGTATTTATGCAGATTCCCGTCAGATGCGCTTGCTGCGGGGATCTTCACCATGCTTCCTGATGTGCTCACTTTTTCAGGCTTTGGATCTACCCCGGACGGTAGCGCAGATATCTGGGCGCTCACGAAAGCAAATATCAAAAATGCTGCTACTATACCCACTGTGGCTTTCCTGTTTCTCTCTTTACGCATGGCACCGAGCGCTTTTCTTTTTTCAATTCCTTCAATGCCCTCGGTGCTGATCTGCTTCCATGGTACCATCACAAACAACAGCACAAGGAAACCAAGCATTATTCCTGTGAATAGAATGGATGCAGACTCCTTCACCAGGGGACCTATTATACTCATTCCGGTCTGGTTCAGGTTTATAATTCCCACTTCCGACCATTCATGGATACCGCCGATTATCAACTGGAAGATTATTACGGCAAGCATCACGCCTGTTATCTTGAAAAATCTTCCGAGATCCATTCTCAGGCTGCCTTTAATGAACAGGTAGCCGAACATGACTGCCAGTGCCAGACCAGCGACACCTTCCAGTGCCGAGCCTATATTTGCCTCTTTTGCCGTTGCAGAGAGGAACAATACTATTTCTGCGCCTTCCCTGTATATCATAAAAAAAGTAAGTGCCAGCACACCAAGCGCCTGCGATTTATTAAGGGCACTTTCGACACCCTGCTCGATATCCTGTTTAATATGCCTGGAGGTGCGGTGCATCCATATCAGCATCGTTCCCAGGAAGAATGCTGCTATGAAAAACATGAGTCCTTCCATGAATTCACTCCATTCTGCCAGAAGCATCTGGATTGCTATTGCAGTTGCGATGCTTCCTGCTACGGCCGCAATGATTCCACCATACACATATTTTTTCAGCGCCTGTTTATTGGTCTTGCCAAGGTATGCAAGTATTATACCAATTACAAGCGCTGCTTCTATTCCTTCTCTTAAAGTAATTGTCAGTGTTTCAAACATGATTTCACCTTTATTAGGGTCACCTAATATCTTATGATGCAATAGTAGATATTAAGCATTTCGGTTATCCGAATATTATATTTTTAATAACCTTAATGACCAAAGGCAAAATCAGGGCGACCGCTAAACTCCAAATACCATTGCCAGCAGATTCCTTGCCCCCATTGAAAAACCAAGAACTATCAATGTCAGCGCCAGCATATACTTTTCATCGGTGTTCTTTTCTTTGGGGGAATCTTTTTCAAGCATCAGGATTATCAAAATGGACAGGACCAGGGACAGGGGGATCAATACAGCCCCTGTACCAACAAATGAGGTCAGGAATGAACTGAATGGATGCTTATTCGTATAACCCATCAGGTCTACACCGATGTATGTTGTAAAAGAATCAAGCAGGAATGAAAAGATCGCAAATGAATAGATCCGGCTTCTAAGATAGGTCATGCCGATCACAGGTGATATTCTTTTAACAATTTCTGTCAGAGCTACGGCTGGCACAAGAGCATAGACCAGTATGTTCAGATTCCAGCTTGAAGAGATATGGTATATTAAGATCATAACTCCTGCTAATGATAATATAAGGCCGGTAGTCGCATAAGCATGAATGTAATTCTCTATTTTTTTCTGCTTTTCAAGATACCTCGCAACGAGAAGAGTCCCGAAACATACTGCAAAAATCACAAAGAAAATAAGCGGCGTGATGAAAAAATATTTCACCGGCGGCTTTAAAATATCCGCATCCTCGATCACACGGAATACCGAACCCATAAAAATAAAAGGGATCGTGGCTATGACAAAGTCTTCATCGATCTTTATTTTCAGTTTATTCAGCAGTTTCGTAATAACAAATACACCCGCGAATAAAATAATGACATAAGTGATCATGTCAAAGTGATTATAGCTGGTATCGTTTACTATCCCTTCAATAAAATTCCGGTTTATGAAATCGACCAGGCTCATAATTATCCTCCGCAGAATCCATAGACAAATTCAACAATATCCCCATCATGTAATTCATGATCCATAATATTTTCCGGTGCGCAGGTGTTAATAAAAACCATGCAGGCATTTAACTGATCGCCAGCCAGGGTTGTTCTGTAAGCAGTCTCTATCCCCTTCTTTTTTCCAGCTTCAGTGATCCTGATATCTATTAACCGCAGCAAATCCCCAAGTTTAACTGCATCCGGGACTTCAAAAACATCTGAATTCCCGACCAATTCTTTCTGGGTAAAATCATAATTCACTTTTATTCTCAAGGTTGCCCCAGGGTCAATCTGCGAAATTCCATTCTCATCATTTTCAGAATGCCATCCAGCATATCAGCAACCTCAGGCAGCATTTTCAGAACTGTATAAGAAATCAGCATTAAGGCAAGCAATGAGCCTGCCTTTGTTATAAAATGCTCTGAAATATGGAAGCTCTCATCAGGTGTGCCAAACCAGCTTAATCCATAGGCTGAGGCAGTAAATGAGATTCTTATAATATTCAATGTGTAGATGATGGGCACTGAGATCAGAAAGGCCTGGAATTTTCTTTGGGTAGTCGCACCGGCAGCAGAAGAAATTATACCTGAGAACAGGGCGATACTTTCAATAGCTGTACAGGCAAGTATTATTTCAACATTAAGGCCATTGACCGCAATCTCATTCCATGCGGTCTGTGCAACAGGAAACCCGATTTTCCCCACAAGCCATACACCCTGCACTGTGACCGTTGAAATTATCCAGGTATTCAAAAACCCGACTTCTGCGAACATGAAATATATCAAACCGCCAACAGATGCAGCTCTTGATAATGAAATAAACACTTCATAGCCGCTTTTATCGATATTATCTTTCGCCTGGAAAGTCATATGTGCTATAAAGAGTGAGGTTGCGGTCGCGGCAATTACCAGGATGATATTGACATAATCTTTAAGATCAATATAACCTCCGAGCTGCCCTGACCAGTAGATTGAAAGGAATATCCAGCCAGCACCCCCGAAAATGAATCTTGAATTAAAGGACTTCGGAATGAACGATGCAATAATGAGAAGCCCCAGGGAGATCCAGAGAACTAAAGTTATAACATCACCTGACTTTCTGTATTTCTTGTCAGGAATGGCAAGAACATTGGCACCCGCCGCCTGTATTCTTCATATCTTTCACCGAAAGCCTCCATTGCTTCTTTTTCTTCTTTTTTTGCCAGCCTGTGATACATTAAAACAAGAACAGGCCACATTAAAAGCGTGATTATGGTCGGCCACTGGATAAGAAGGCCCACAGTTAATACTATCAGGCCAAGATACTGCGGATGCCGGACATACCTGTAAATGCCTCCGGTCACAAGTTCTCCGGATGAGGCGTGGATCATGCCCCAGCCTTTTGACATCAAAAATAATCCCAGGAATATAATTGCGCTGCTTGACACCATTACCAGTGCCCATGCAGCGTCCATACTCATAAAACCTGCCATGGAAATAAGAACTCCAAGGAGATGTCCCTGTGCATGTCCGAAAGAAAGATTCAGTCCGAAAAGTGAAGAGAGAACGTATATCGTAAGCGGGAAGCCGTACATTTCCGAGAACAGCGCTATTATGAATGCCTCGTATATCCCCAGGGTGCGCCAGTTCTGCTTCTTCAGCGGGGTAAGGAAACTGAGCACAAAGACCGAGAAAATCCCAATGCTAAAAAGTGTTGATTCCCAGTTGCCGTAAGCATACTCCGTAAATGTATGATGCCCGGAGCCTTCGATATTCGCGGGGTTTTCATAGCCAAGCAGCACTGATATGCCTTTAAATAGGGCTAAAGCCATGAGCGCAAGAAATCCAAATGAAATCAGGTTACTGAAGAATTTCTTCATGATGGTCCACCTATGTTTTTTACAGCTTCATCAATGAGCGTTGAACGATATGCTCTTTCCGGGTTGCTAAGAGCTATCCAGACCACCAGATCGTTTTTCGAGTAATAATAGTGATACTCGCCGCCGCCCTCGGTATAATAGATTTTCAAACCATTTAGTTCCAGTATTTCCGGAATTCCAAACATTCCCCCCATCCCTTTTGTCATATTCTCTACTTTTTCGGCTGCCCTCTTTTGCGTACCTGCTGAAGTTATGGATATTGTCGCCCTGTTACCTGCGCTGCTCCTGTATCGTGCTATGTGGGCCTGACCCGGGCTGACATTATCCTTTGCAGAGTGGGAATTCTGTATCTCACGAACTGCTACCTCACCTTCCCTGTGAAGTTTGAGTTCCATGTCGCCGAGTTTATCCGGAAAAAATGGCCTCTCATATAAGGATAAGAGTATTGCAGATGCAATTATAATTGCTATAAGAGCAGCTATTAAAAAAATACCATTTTTTCGTCTCTTCATTGCATTAAATCCGTTTTATTGCCTCTTTCACGAAGTTGAGTCTGTAAGATTCGTCCGGATTATCTACCTGTATCCAGATAACTTCCTTATCTTTGGCATAGAAGTAATGATACAGGCCAAGTTCAGGCTGTCCTGTCACAAAGTAAACCTTCATATCTTCTAAAGTCAAAGGCGTGGATTCGCTGAACATCCCTGTTTTTCCCACCCTGCTGTTCATAGCCTCAAGAAGCGAGGCTGCTTCTTCTTTGTTTTTGGATTCCGATACCCAGAATTTAGCTTTACTGGAAGATGCGCTCCTGTAATTCGCTATATAGGCATTCTCTATCTTCACATTTGCTCCGCGATGAAGATTCAGGACCTCCGTCATGGCTTCATCCCCATCCCTGAAAAGAGAAATGCTCATATCTCCCAGTTTTTCAGGGAAAATACCATATGGATTTTTCAATTGCGTCTGGACATACAGTAACGAGGTAATAGCTATTACGGCGATTATGAATACTGCAAGGTATATTTCGGATTTCTTTTTTCTCATTGCTCACCTATTTGATATTAATTACAGCCTCTTTTACCATCGCTACCTGATAGTCCATATCAGGGGAGTCGAAAATTATCCAGTAAACTCTCCCCATGTTGTAATTCATTTTAAAATAATAATAATTCATTACATTATTCTCTCTTATCATGTAAACATCAGGCTTGGTAAACTCCATGAATTCCAGTTTTTCAGGTTTCGTGAAGTTATCATTCATCATTCCCGGATCATTGTGCTCATTATGGGCGCTGGAACCCACGTCTCCTTCATGCTCTTCATGACCAGTTGAACCTCCAAGCATCGAGTTCATGGAACTGTAGGCATCGTTTGCAATATTATGGTCAGGGGCTTCGACTGCCCATATTCTCATTGTTCCCCGGTTGCTGCTGTACACTGCTGAATAAGCTTTCGCCAGTGGTATTTCCTTTATCCCTGACATATTCGATACCTGTTTTGCTACAACATCGCCAGTATCGAATCCTGTTAATGTCATATCCCCTAATTTCTCTGCAAAAATACTTTTCATGGCTGGCTGATATAGCAAGTACATCATCAGCGCGAAAGCCACGATAACGATAATATAAGCGTTTTTCTTCATATATTCCCTCATGATACTGATTTTTCTAAATTTGCAATAATTATTCTATCTTTTATTATGGCTCTTGCGATGTAGATACTTCCAGCTACATTGGCAAGCAGCCCGATAACTATTATGGTGTCTTTATACTGTATCAGGAAAGATGATGCTGCAAGGATCAAACCAATTGAGGGCAAAATATCACTCACATGGTGCAGGCAGCACGCGACCATCGTCAGAGATGAAGTGGCTGAACCTGCCATGCCCATTTTTTCGGTTCCTGCTACATTGCCGGTTGTAATATTCCGGTGGTATCTGAAAAGTGCCATCTGTACGCCGACTGCAAGAGGGATCAGGTACACAAATATCCCGTTGGTAAGAAATACCTCGTATCCTTTCTCAATTGAACCTTCGGCCAGGGAAGCAATCGAGATATTAAAAAGTACTACGAGTATCCCGATACCTGCCCCGAAAACAAAGGGATTTCTTAAATGAAGTTTGATTCTTTGTTTTAGAGACATATACTTACCTTACCATTTCAGGACTCTTTCTTTCACTCCTGCAACATCCTGGATAACGAGTTCAAAACCCGTGCTATCACCAAATTCCGGGAATTTCAGGGTGCCTTCAAAATGATGTCCTCCAATGCCTCCGTCCCATGATTCCGGTTTGATGATATTCCCTTTACTGTCACGTACATATGACAGCTCTGCCATATCATAGTCCAGCGAGCCTGAGTGTGTGTCAAGTTTAACATCAAAGGTATTGCTTCCAAGATATACAGCAGTGACAGTTACTCCTGCTTCTGAATTTACTTTCGTATCTGCTGAATCTGCTGTTGAGGTTTTATCTACAGTAGAAGTGGAACCCGCGGTTTTTTCGGCCTGGGGTCCATTGCCTGATAAACACCCGCTAACTGCTGTAATCAAGATCAAAAGTGCTATTATTCCTGATATTCTCATGTATGTTCCTCTTTTTTGTTTTCATCAATCCGGGTTTCAGGATTCTGCGTATCGTGTTTCATATTTTTCATCATGATTAGATGCATTATAGGGCAAAGTAACAGTATCCCAAAAGAAAGAATATTCTGCGAAACTCCTGCAACCCAGAGTATCCCCAGCAGCAAAAGCGGCATCATGCAGCCAAGCATCATAATTAATGTATGTCGGTGTCTGCTGAAAAAACTTCCATTCACTTTTTGGTTCCCTGTATCATTTTCCATTCATGCACCTCGAATTTATTATAAAATATTGATTACCAGATTACCAGAACTTCCACCAGGGTTTTTTCTCAACCATACCCACTGGTCCGCTTTTACTGTATTTTTCAGGCTCGGAATCAAATGCTTTCTTACATCCGGGCGCACAGAAATAATAGGTCTTACCATTATATTCTGATTTGTACTGTGCTGTATTTTCATCAACCTGCATTTTACAAATTGGGTCTGTCTGCATATTTTTATTTCTCCTTTTATGATTCTTATTAGATTCTTATTATATTTGTACTTTACGTTTGTTGTAAAGTAAGTATCTTAAACTGGCAGCGACGTATTTGTTCCAACACCCCTGCCTGAATACTTATCATCAATGATTTTCCTGACATCTTTCAGTGAATATCCCGTCATCAACATGTCCCTTGCCTCAAGTGTTATGTCGTTACACAGCTTGCATTCAGAAGCATGGGGCTCATAGCTGCCATCGGGCTTTATATAACAATCCTTCAGGCTCTTATGTGATAGTAGCTTATCCGAATGCTGCATGCCTGCGCATCCGCAATAACAGGCGAGATACATGACCTTATCCTGGTTCTGGGCTGCAAAAATATATGCCTCTGCTACACGCCCTGTTTTCTCGACGAAATCAGGAAGTTCAGGTTCCAGGAGTTTATTAGTATCACCGGATACTGGTTTTTCAATAACTGTTTTGTATAATATTTGTGAACTGCCGGACAGGGCGTAAATTATTATCAAGACCGCAGAGATCACAATCGCATAAAGGATGTATTTTGATTTCATTTTAATCTCCATATTATATTATCAATAGTATCACAAATCCCATAGCTACCATGAATGAACCCATCAACAGTTTTACTCTCATTTTGTTCCCTGACTGCCATATTATCATTTTATCTACAACAGTCCGGTTAGAGGAAGCAAGCAGAACTGCTACAAGAGGCACGATAAGCATCAGGTTATAGAGCAAAAGATACAATATGCCCTGGGTTAACGTTGATTGCAGTGACAACAATCCTATAACTGCAAGATATATGCCGCCACTGCACGGTACTGTACAAAGGCCCACAAGAACCCCGGCTCCGAATACGCCGGGCGCGGACGTTTTCCTGATCCAGTTATTTATTGTGGTATGCATACTTCCAGGTATTGCCAGGCTGAATCCACCTGGTATAAAGTAGTCCTTCATTATTACCACCCCAAGTACCATGGAAATAAGAGCCGCAGCCTTACCCACAGCATGTGTTGTGGAAAAGAAGGATATGGCGCTCAAAGCTCCCATACCGATTAACACATAGGTTACAAATATCCCGCTGATATAAATCGAACCCGCTTTCATTAACGCATACCTGTAATTTGCCTGCATCTGGAGCATGCCCATTGTAAAGGTTACAAAAAGCAGAAGGACTGCAAAAGCACAGGGATTAAAACCATCAATTAAGCCTGCCGTAAGGACAAGCGGAAGTGTTAATGTTTGCGGGTCTATCGCCATTATAGCTTCACCTTCAGGCAACTATCAGCGTCCCATGCATGCTCGGATTTTCTTTGCCTCCGCAACATGAATCGCAGTACCAGTGGTATTCTCCGGGTTTTGTGGGAGTGAATGTGAACACCTTCTGGCTTTCTGGTAAAACCGTGATATTCAGGTTTGACCTTACACTTTCCATACCTCCGGTAAGCATGAAGTTGTGGATGCCGCCGCCGTCTGTGTGCATCGAATTATCAGGATTGATCAGGTTTATGGTGACAGGCTGCCCTGCCTTTGCCCTGATTATATTGGGTTCAAAACCTGCCATTGTGATGGTCATTTTAATGGCATCTTTATCAACAGGTTCCAAGGCTGCTGATTTGCTCATGATCAAATATATCGCGCTGCTAAAAATCGCAATAACGATAAACATGAACAGAATGCTTTTGTATGGAAGTTTTTTCTCTTGCTTTCCTTTCGTTCCTTTATATTTCTTTAATTTTGACACTACTAATCCTCCCTATTTCATTCTATTTTATCTGTTTCATCCCCGTCTGAACAGGTCCGGACTGACTTTTGTTTTTTAAGTTATCGATATTAATAAAAATCCTGATGACTTTCTGCCTGTACTCTTCCATTAATTTCCTGTATTCTTCCGAATGTTCGGTTCCTGCATGTTTTTCAAATCCGTGAATTGTATTGAAAATTTTTCTTTTCTCAATCTCAAGTTCTTCAAGCGTGGGCTCTTTTTTTCTTCTCCATGATATTTTATCCCTGAAACAATAAATTAAGCCGGTTGATACCAGAAAGAACAATCCGATCCCTGCATATCGATAATCAGGCTCCTGTGCCAATTTTACCGGAATGCTGACATTCTCCCCGACCAGGAGATTATTAAAATTGACGACTTTGTATTCTTTTCCTGAAAGTGTCATAATCTCTGATTTTTCTTCGATATCCATTCCACTTGTTCTATCAATGAACATCGAAATAGAAGAGGTATTGTATATGGCGCTTTTATTGAACACATATTCTTTATCCTGGGGAATAAGTGTATATGATATCTTCATCTCGAAGTTTTCACCGGGCTTTATGGATTTCATCGGATCCATATACACTATTCCTTCATCCTGCACAAGGCAGCACTCCATTGCCTCGGTTTTTAAATTTTTAGCATCCATCGGGGTTGAAATGGCAAAGAAAGTATGGTTTTCCGTGCTGTAATATATCTCTTTACCCTCATTCCTGAATACGACTATCTCGGAAATATCAATTGAATTATTTTTACTGGATATGAAAATATGGTCAAGAGCGACACTTATATTGTCCATAGTTTCAGTTTTATTTCCATCTGTGGTTTTATCATCAACCCGGGCAGCAGCTATATTTATCAAAAATAATAACGCCATGAATATGGAAATGTATCCCCTTACAACGATTACCACTTATCCTCCTGAATTGGTGTATCCTCAGGAATATGGTTTACATTCTTATCTGAGTCCTCAATTTCAGAAACAAAATTCCTGTATTCTTCTTCAAACTGTTGTTCATACTTCTTTATATCAGGTATAATATCTATTCTTGTTTTTTTGGAAAAAATGTATCCAAGAAACACAAATAGAATTGCCAACGATACGCCGGCAACCACTAATGATGATGAAATCGTTTTCTCAGGATGCACCAGTATTTCTGTGCCATACTCTGCCTGAAGCGCTGAAAATATCTGCTTTTCTGAAAAACCTTTATCCTTCATTTGAGCAATCTCTTTTTTAACCTGTATTGCAGTCGAACAGTCACAGGTTGAAATAACCATGGCGCATTCACAGGGGCAAATAATGTCTGAGGCCATTCCTTCATCAGCCCGTGCCGGACCAATCGCCGATATCAGAAATATAGACAGCATAATCGCACCCTGTATTTTTATTTTCATCTCCGTATCCGTGCAGGCAATATTAAACAGAGATGCGGGTTTTTCCCGCGATCTCACACATATTTACTCATTGCGTTCGATATCATCTATTCTCTGTTCAATAATCTCCTTTAATTCTACCCTGTTTTCTCCTTCTTTTTCCCGGTCAAGCAGATTTTCCAGGATATCTATGTCACCTATATGCGCTATCGTTTTTTCAAGCGCTGTTACAGGCTGATCAAGATCAAGGTTTAACGCTGTTTCTTTTAATTGTTTCAGGACAAGCGTTGCATTTTCTTTATGGGCTTTCTTGAGTTCCTTATATTCTTTTTCCGCAATTTCTCCTGTATTGAATTTATTTTCAAGAGCAAGTATCGATTCAAATGATGCATTCTTTTCAACAATCAATTCATCGAATGACATTTCGGTGATATCTTTTCCTGGTACATGCTCTGATACAACATCCGGCTGCGAGATATCATCAACTGCTTCCAGAGGCTCGTCGATAGACGTTTTCATTGCCGGTACTACTTTAATAAGGCGTCTTTTTGGCTTTTTGCCAATTTTGTTTTTAAGGAATGGATATGAGACAGCCCCGATTAATACAATAGCAGCGATAGGAATCATATAATTGAAATCCTCATCGCTTCCTGTCTTTGAAGGAACATACCCGTTTATCCGGATCTCCAGTCCCTGCTCTCTTGGCACATTCGTGAAGGTTAAGACTTCGAATTCTTTTCCCTCCCTTGGTAGTACTTCCTTATTACCAAATTGGTTTTCTATTCCAAAACCGTTATTTTTGTCAGAAAGGATTGTGATGTATGAAGTATTGTAGATCATACCCTTAAAAAATATGTCTTTTGTTGATTCCGGATTAAAAATATATGATATCTGCGCACTATATGTTTCACCGGGCATTATAGGGTTCATGGGATCTATCCATGCTGAATCTTTCTCCCTTTGCAAACAGCACTCCATTGCATCTGTCTGGAACCTCGTTATACCCTCAGGAGTTGAAATGCCGACATATGCCCTGTCTTTACTGAAAAAGACTTTATCTCCCGTATTCAGGAATTCGACAAATTCATCAATTTTTATCCCGTTCGCTGCTTTTGAAAGTACGATGTGGTCGATACTCACTGTCAGGACATCCCCGTTTTTAGTGGATTCGTAAACTGTGATATTGGCTTTTTCTGATGCATTAACCTGTTTTGTGTATGGTACATCAGTATAATTCACCCCTAACAGGTAACTCTGCCCCGCATTGACACTGTTGAAGGAATATTTACCGTTCTTATCGGTGGTAGTATTCATTAATTCGATCCCGATCACATCCATGAGGCTTACAGGAATTCCTTCAAGGGTAGTATTTGCTTTCCTGACATATCCTTCTATTTTCTCTGATAGATTGAAATTCACAATTGCATTGCCCTGCAATCCGATATTTTCTCCGTATATTGTTCCATTATATGTCACATTTATCCTGTACATGCCATTATTAAGGTCAGTAAAGGCATAACTCCCTTCTTTATCAGTTGTTATATCCGAAAGCGGAATGAAGTTATATACTACACCTGTTTCAGCGCTCTGTGTGGTGTTTACCCTGCTCAGTTCAACTTTCTGGTCAGGAAGTTTTTTCCCGGAAGATACAACACTGCCGTTTATATTAGCAGCGGATGCTGCGCCTGTGAAAATAACAAGTATTATAAAAATTGATAATAGTTTATTCATTTTTGTCTTTCTCCTGCAAAAATTTTTCATATTCCAGTTCAAATTCTTCGTTCTCATCCATTCTCTTCTTGCTGATCTTATAAACAACAACCCCTCCCACGATCACACCAGCAGGAAGAGCGAGCCATACTATCCAGTCAAACCCTTCTTTCGGGGGCGTGGCAAGAACACCTTTTCCGTATTCTGCCATCAATTTATCATATATCTTTTTCTCGGAAAGGCCCTGGCCAAGCATTGCCCTGACCTTATCTTTTATTTCAAGCGAGCTCGGACACGTGCAATCGACAACGATCATAGTACAGCCTTCTTTATCCGGGCAGTTCAGGTTTGTAAATATCTCTTCCTCGGTCACTGCCAGTACCGGCACTGCAAATACAAGAAGAAGGAACCAAATTGAAACAACTTTATATATCATGTATACTCTCCGTAGATAATTTTTGAATGTTTTGATTTATATTTATATCATCAGATGCTATTTTTCTCCTTATCGGTACAACAGTTGACAGGCATATCACTATTCCCAGTATAAGCACGTGGAATCCACCCAGCCACATCAGGAACATCAATGGCATCACTTTGAGTTTAATAGTTGCACTATCAGCCGTTATGGCCTGGGCTGAGAAATACAGGTCATCAATGCCCACTGTATAAGCCATAGGTTTGACATTGGTGTTTTGCTGCTTTGAATAATAATACATGAGCGCCGTGGCTTTTGTCAAAATTCTCTCTCCGTTCTTATAAACATCAAAATATGCAGCCTGCACCTCCCTATTGTTTTGTGGATACTGGTCGATACTTGTGAGTTTGAAATCATAATCGCCCACGCTGTATGTGCCGCCGATCCTCATGTTAAATGTCCCATCCTGCGCATACACTACAGCACCTGCGGCTGACACGATTATCATAAGGATTCCAATATGGCACAGGTAGCCTCCAAAGGTACGGCGGTTGTTCATGAATGCCCTGTAAATATTCTTTAATACTCCTTTATCTTCCAGCTTTTTCTGCTTGTTCACTATCCTGGAAACATCCAGAAGATGGGTTGAGATGACAAGTAAACTGCCTACCACTGCGACCTGCGCATAGAAATCCCGTATTCCGATGGCAAAAGCGATTATCATTGCAATAACCGCTGCTGCAAGAGGCTTTGTAAAGTTTCGCTCAAGATGAGAAACAGATGCCTTCCTCCATGCTATGAGAGGACATATACCCATTAGAAATAGAAGCGCTATACCAAGAGGTACATTTACCTGGTTGTAGAAACTCGGCCCAACCATCACCTTATAGCCGCGGAATGCTTCAGAAAGGAGAGGATATGAGGTTCCCCACAACACTGATACTGTAGAGGCCATGAATATCCAGTTATTATATAGAAAACTCGCTTCACGGGATACAAGAGATTCCAGGATTTTCTTGCTTTTTATCGTATTGTATTTCCATGCCACAAGAGCCAGGGAGACTGCAAGTACTACGATCATGTAGTTGATATAATAAGGAGCGGTCACAGACTGCCCGAAAGTATGGACAGAAGCGATTATACCGCTCCGGGTAAGGAGCGTACCATAAACCGTAAGCTCCCATGTGAAAAGGATGAGAAGGATATTCCAGAACTTCATCCCGCCCTTACGTTCCTGTATCATAGTGCTGTGGTAGAATGCGGTCATAGTTAGCCAGGGAAGGAATGAAGCGTTCTCAACAGGATCCCAGCCCCAGAACCCGCCCCAGTTGAGCACCGTATATGCCCACCAGCTCCCGAACATGTTGCCAAGAGCCAGTCCAAGCCATGCCCAGAGCGCCCAGCGGCGCGCGCGATATGTCCATGTATCATCTGTAAGATATATCCCCGCGATCATCAGGGCGAATGGGATCAATACCCCGGCATAACCCCAGAAAAGCGTAGGAGGATGGAAAAACATTCCGGGATCTTGGAGTATGGGATTTAAGCCATTCCCATCCGCTGGCATGAAGTCAAGCATCCTGAATGGACGCGAGACTGTAAGTAACATATAGAAGAAATAAGAAAGAGTGGCAAGAATTATGACCATAGCATGTCTCATCAGATTATCGTAGGATTTTCCCCGGACTGCTATCATAGCAATATAGATCGAAATAAGCCATGCCCAGAGCAGTAATGAACCGTCAGCTCCTGCCCAGAAAGCTGAGATCGTATATAACATGGGAAGGTCAAGACTGCTGTACAATGCCACATACTCATACTGGAAGTTGCGGTTAATAAACAGATTAAAAAGCCAGATTGAAGCAATAGTGGTCAGCACCCCGATGCCGATTATGGCGATCCTGCCGCTGTCGATAAGCTCATTTTTCTTTTTCCATATCCCGATTATATGCGCAACGAGTGCGTATACGGTCAATAACAGTGCGATAATTAATGTTGTTTCACCTAATTCCATTTTTTTTCTCCTTTTTATGTTTCGTTATGATCTCCGTGATCAAGATCACCGCCATATTTGGAAGGACATTTTGTAACGACCTGGGTTGCCTCGAAAGTACCATTTACGTAAATTCCTGTTACAACTGCCGGGATCCCCTCTTTATAATTTCCCGGCATTCCCTGGTTTGATACGACAGTGATTGAAGAATTCTTATCCACAAGTTTAAATGTCAGTAAGGCTTTTTCCGGCACCCAGACCGTCGATCCCTTCAGTATGGTGCCATTAACATTTACGATTTTACCATCCAATGTATCAGCTTTCTGAACAAACTCATCCACTTCATAGTAAAATGAGAGCGCGTTACTGAAACTTTGCACTCCAAGAAATAATATAAGTATAACTACTATCCCGACACCAAGCATGTTTCTTTGTTTCCGGTTCATGTTTCACATCTCATTTACTCATAATCATCTACTTTACAATGGGTGTAAAGTATATTTATAGTTTACGGTGGGTGTAAAGAGGTGGCTGTGACCGGGGGTGGAAAAAGTATAGGATAGTTTTCCGGTCACTATTATCTAAAAGGATGTGCTTTTTAATGTGGGTTGTGCTTTAAAAATACAAATAAAAGTATGTTTTTCCTTTAAAAGTTCGAAATATATTTTCTTATTCTGTTTTCCAGCAGTTCTATGATGATAGCTTTGTTAGTGGTTATATGGGTTTTAGCGCCATATCCTTAATAAGTTTAATATCATAAGTAACTCACTAAAATAAGAGGGATTTTAGAGCAATGACTGATCCAGAAAAAATCCAATTCATCATACAGGCATATAAAAATGATCCCGAAAGCGTATACAACACCTGGTTCATTAACAATGAAGCACGGCTAAAAGCCTTTGGAGCAATACGTAGAGGCGTTGAACAGGTCATAAAGGATATTAAAGAAGATATTTTCCCTAACGATTTTAAGGGTTCCTCCCTTGAAGTAGTCCTGAATGCCATAACAGAACAAAAGCAGGTCTTTGAAGGAGCAGCACACCCATTCTACTGGAAACCAAAACTCAGGATCCCTGATATTTATGAGAACGATGCAAATAAAATTTTTTTTGGCCAATTCCTGGAATCATGCCTTAAAACAAATGAGGAACAGATCATTAAAGAGATAATTAAATTATCCCATCAAAATATTAAAGGGCTGGGTCCTTCAGTAGCAAACATACTTTACTTTATTCATCCAACAATTATCCCGCCATTTAACACAGCGGTAGTGAAGGGATATAACTTATTATTTAAAGATAAGAAAAACTTGGGCTCATGGGATGATTATTTGGAAATGAGGGACACAATCCTGAGGGTCAATAATCAATTTAAGAATTTACTATCAAAGGACCTGGGAGCAATCACGGGTTTGTTTTTTGATATTGGCATAGGGAAAATAGTTATTGAAGAAAATGTTCAGGTAATCCTGGAAAAAGAGGATAAAAAGAGAGAAAAATTAATCCAGAAAAGACATCAAGATGTACAGATTGAGGTAGAAGAAGAGCATACACATACAAAAATCCAATATTTATTGATGAAGATCGGAAAATCCCTTGGATACGATGTTGTTGTAGCCTCCAATGATAGGGCGAAATCGTACAACGACGAAAGCTTTTCATTTATTTCTTTACCCGAACTTCCAGAAATAGAAATTGGAAATGAAATAAAGAAAACTATAGCTCTAATTGATGTGATCTGGTTTGAGAAAGGAACAAATAAATTTGTGAGCGCCTACGAAGTAGAGAAAAGCACATCGATATATTCTGGCATTCTGCGCCTTACCGATTTAGCACTTACACTTTCGAAATCCGAAAAGGTATCACTATATCTGGTTGCACCCGATCAAAGAGAAAAAGAAATAATCGCCCAATTAAAAAGACCGGCTCTCATGACACAGAATGGGATTAAAATAGCATATATTTTATTTTCCGAACTCTGCACGCATTGTGATTCTATCCGCAAGCTCGGCGAGGATCATACTATCATGGATAAGGTGGCAAGGTCATTGTGAAATATTAAACAAACGATAGGTAGATTATCTTATACTTTGCCCACTATAAGGTAAGTGAAAATTCTGGAATAATTGTATTATTATCGATTATGATTTTGGTCTTCATAGTTTATGATTGGAAACAAAAAGTATCACATCATTCCTTTCGTATCTGTGCGGCCTGAACCCATCATTGAACCCATGCCAGATTCCATACCTCCACAATGACTCTCGCCGACTGTATTATTATTTTCCTCAGTTGGCTTTTTATTACCCATCATTTCATTACAATCCTTTGCGCCTTTCATCATATTTTCACAGGCGCCGGACTGCATCATCTGCTCAGGGCAGTTCTGTGGCATATCTTTCATTATTTCAGGAGTGCATTCAAGATTTTCCGGATCTTTTTTATTCTCACTTGAATTCTGAGCAAGCGCGACAGCGGCGCCAAATACCATAATTGTAGCCATGATTCCAATAATCAGAACAGTATTCCTTTTCATATTCATCCTCTTGTAAAATAGGATATTGCCACAACTATTATGACCATCAACACAATGTGTACTAACATATCTTTCATTCCGCCGCCGCAGCAACCGCCACTATGTTGTTGTTCTTTTACGACAGAATTTTTTTCAGTGCCTGTTTGTTCCTGTTTTATTTCTTTGTCTGTTTCTTTCGGTTTACTTGGTCCACAGCAATCCATTTTTAATTCTCCTTTATTAATTTTTAAATATCATATGTTATATATGTTATGTAAAGTCAATATTAATGGTCATTTTGCTTTAAATTTCAAACTCACCTTTCAAAGATGATCGAAAATCCGCTATCTATTGCCCATATGTGTGTTAGCCTAACAAACGGTTAGTCCTATGCTTATCGTTTTTTAAAATT
>VEPM01000021.1 GCA_012026795.1 Candidatus Methanoperedens sp. | reverse complement strand
GCATGATGAATCTCAGAGAAATTCACAGGAAGATATTGGCACTTATGGGCTCAAATTATGAAAAAATGTATTTGTGTTAGGGGGTATGCGGAATGTGGGCCATACGTAAATCTAACAGAATAATCAGACTTATTTAATTCTATTACGCCAACAGACCTTGATAGTTCACTTCGATTATCGACAAAATCAAGACTACAAATAAGTGGCGCTTTAATAAATTCAGTCCAATTAAATGGGTCTCCTTCATCAATAATTATTTGATTTATATAACGAAGCCCAATCCTCGATACTTTTATAGAAGGGCTCTGTTCTCCCAAATTTTGAATTACTCTTTGTACAAGTTCTTTAAATTCTTCATAATTATTATATTTTTTAAGTTCAAGACTAATTGTGTTGGGTTCTAAAACTCTCGAGCTTCGAACTCTGGAAGAGTATTTGAAACAACGCTCTTTATATTATCCAATACCTGCTGAGAACGGTTTATTTCGCCCGAAAAATCCAACCTTAATATTACCTGCTTCAAAAAATTTCCTGACATTATCTTCCCTTTATTGCGGAATAACATATATTATGATATTATGTATATACCTATCTATCCAATCTCAGTAATCAGTCACTACCCTTAGCCCCTTATCTTTGATACAAAAAATGTAGTTATATTTCAATATATTGCTAATGGATGCGCGAAAACGAGCACGTGGAGTCACCCCAAACCCCGTACAAATGTTACTCCGCCTGTAGTTTTTAGCTATATCGAATCTTATTGAAGCTTTATTATTTACTCTATTTCTTTGATCATCTTAACAAGCTGATCCGACAGATCCTCAAGCATCGTCTCCAATGTCTTTACCTTTTCGAATATATCCCTGATCTTTGCATTCCGGGCAGCTTTCCCATCCAGTTTCCCGGCTGATATCTCTTCTTTTTGTTTCATCTTCTGGCATTTTACACGATGCCTGCCTAACCCTCGTGTATCGAACTTATTTCCGCAGAATTCGCATATTACACCAGCCATATACCCGAAAGATGTACATTCTTGTTTATATAATACCCGATTTGACACCTTCATGGTGTTCCTGGAGTGATTTCACTTCTATACGATTTTCGCGGGCAGCCCTGATCCCTTTGGCAGCCGCACGGCCCGCATCCGTGGTCGTAAAATAAGGTATCTTATATTTAATAGCAGATTTACGGATGTAGCTGTCATCCTGGGCGCTCTGTTTCCCAAGTGGCGTATTAAGCACGAACTGGATCTCCCTGTTTTTCATCAGGTCTTCGATATTAGGCCGCCCTTCCTGCAATTTCTTGACATACTCGCAATCTATCCCGTTTCCCTTTAGAAAATCAGCAGTACCTTCGGTTGCGATAATCTTAAAACCCATCTGTGATAATTCTTTTGCGATAGCAAGCGCACCTTTCCTGTCAACCGGAGCTACTGTTATCAGCGCTCTTCCCTCAAGCGGCAGTGTAAACCCGGCTGCAACCTGCGATTTATAAAAAGCCATTGCAAATGAATCCGCCATTCCGAGCACTTCGCCGGTTGAGCGCATCTCAGGCCCGAGCACAGGATCGACCTCAGGGAACATGTTGAACGGAAAAACAGCCTCCTTGACCCCGAAATGACAATATATGCGCTTGTGGTTATCCATGTTTTCCAGTTTTTCACCGAGCACAACTTGCGTTGCGAGACGTGCCATCGATATACCCGTGACCTTGGATACCAGTGGCACAGTCCGCGATGCACGCGGATTCGCTTCAAGAATGTAAACTTTGCCATTCTGGATCGCATACTGGATATTTATAAGCCCGATAACTTTGAGTTCAATCGCAATCCGCCTTGTGTATTCTTCAAGGGTTTTGATCTGTTCATCCTTTATCCCTATCGGAGGCAGCACGCAGGCGCTATCACCTGAGTGGATGCCTGCAAGTTCGACATGTTCCATGATCGAAGGTATAATTACATCAGTGCCATCTGATATTGCATCAACTTCGCATTCAAGCGCATCTTCAAGGAACCTGTCAAGAAGCATGGGTTTCTCAGGCGTGATCTCAATTGCGCCAGCCACATATTTCCTGAGCATTTCCTCATCATAAACGATCTCCATACCGCGCCCGCCAAGCACATATGAAGGCCTGACCATAAGCGGATAGCCAATGCGGGCAGCGACAACAAGCGCCTGTGTCAGTGAAGTTGCAGTACCATGCTCTGGCGCAGGTATTTCCAGTTTATCAATAATTTGCGCGAATAGCTCCCTGTCTTCTGCAAGGTTGATACTATCAACTCAGGTTCCAAGGATATTTACTCCCGCCTCTTTGAGTTCTTCTGCAATGTTCAGGGGCGTCTGTCCTCCGAATTGCACGATTACTCCTTCAGGCTTTTCCTTTTCATAAATACTGAGTACGTCCTCAACAGTAACAGGCTCAAAATAAAGTTTATCAGAAGTGTCGTAATCAGTAGAAACCGTCTCAGGGTTGCAGTTGACCATTATTGATTCATAACCAATATCCCGAAGAGTAAATGCCGCATGCACGCAGGTATAATCAAACTCGATACCCTGTCCGATCCTGTTTGGCCCGCCCCCGATTATCATTATTTTCTTCCTGTCAGATACAGGTACCTCATCGGGCGCGTTATATGTAGAATAATAATAAGCTGCGTTCTTTGCACCGCTGACTGGTACGATATTCCATGCCTGCTTTAACCCGAGAGAGAGACGATGCTTTCGAATATCCTTTTCAGGAATATTGAGGATCTTCCCAAGATACCTGTCAGAAAAACCATCCTTTTTGGCCTTTATGAGAAGTTCATCGGGCAATTTTTTTCCCCTGTATGAAATGATCTTGTTTTCAAGTTCAACAAGCTCTTTCATCTGGCCAATGAACCAGGGTTTGATGTGTGTAAGTTTATACATCTCCTCTATTGTCATTCCCTTTCGCAGCGCTTCATACATCATGAACTGGCGCTCAGATGATGGTTCTTTCAGGAGCTTTCGCAAATCCTCAAGAGGAAGTTTATTGAAATTCTTTGCAAAGCCAAGCCCGTAGCGCCCTATCTCAAGTGAGCGTATTGCTTTCTGGAATGCTTCCTTGTAATTTTTCCCGATGCTCATTGCTTCGCCCACAGCACGCATTTGTGTGCCAAGTTTGTCGATCGATCCGGGGAATTTCTCAAATGCCCACCTCGCAAACTTTACCACAACATAATCGCCTGATGGGGTATATTTATCAAGCGTACCATCGCGCCAGTAAGGAATGTCTCGTAGCAACAGGCCTCCTGCAAGTTTTGCGGATACCAGTGCGATCGGGAATCCTGTTGCTTTGGAGGCAAGAGCCGATGAGCGTGATGTGCGCGGATTGATTTCAATTACTACCACGCGGTCACTCACAGGGTCGTGGGCGAACTGGATATTCGTGCCACCTATCACGCCGATCGCTTCAACTATCCGGTATGAATATTCCTGCAATCGTTCCTGTAATTCTTTGCTGATAGTGAGCATGGGCGCTGTGCAGAAACTATCGCCAGTGTGCACTCCCATGGCATCCACATTTTCTATGAAGCAGACTGTTATCTTGTTATTATCTGCGTCCCTTACTGCTTCGAGTTCGAGTTCCTCCCAGCCAAGCACCGATTCTTCAATGAGGACCTGCCCGATGATGCTGGCTGCAATGCCGCGGGCTGCAATAGTCCGAAGTTCCTCAATATTATAAGCGAATCCGCCTCCGGTTCCTCCCATGGTATATGCAGGCCTGATCACAACCGGATATCCGATTTCCTTAGCTATCTTTTCAGCACCCTCGACTGTGTACGTTGCCTCGCTTCGCGGCACTTCCAGGCCAAGCTGGTTCATCGTTTCCTTAAAGGCAATCCTGTCTTCCCCGCGTTCGATGGCATCTGCCTGGACTCCTATGATTTTCACGCCATATTTCTCAAGAACACCCATTTTATTAAGTTCAGAGGTCAGGTTAAGCCCGTTCTGCCCTCCAAGATTAGGGAGAACGGCATCCGGTCGTTCTTTCTCTAGGATCTTTGTGAGCGTCCGGGCATTGAGAGGTTCTATATATGTCCTGTCTGCCATTCCAGGATCGGTCATTATAGTTGCAGGGTTGGAATTAACCAGCACGATCTCATACCCCATCTGCCGCAGCGCCTTACAGGCCTGTGTTCCCGAATAATCGAACTCTGCTGCCTGGCCGATAAGAATCGGCCCGGAACCAATGATCAGTATTTTGTGGATGTCCTCTCGTTTGGGCAATATATTCACCTGCACCTTAGAGAGGTTAAGTATTTATTATACTTTTGATTCGGCCTGCATTTTTAAAAACGCCGCCTGTTCCTGTCACGCTGCTGCGGTTTTCTGGATACGGGCTTATTAGTCCTTCTTTCAGGCTTCCTGATCGCAGTTTTCGCAAACGCAGGCAATGGCTCTTCGGTTATCTCGACATCATTTTCTTTCAATACTTTTCCAAAATTATCATAATCAGGTCTTGAGAGAATGTTAATAGCTTTTCCTTCTGCCCCTGCTCTTGCTGTCCTTCCGATCCTGTGGATATACTGCTTGCTTTCACGGGGAATATCGTAATTGTAAACATGTGAAACGCCATGTATATCCAGCCCTCTTGCTGCCACATCGGTGCAAACAAGGACGCAGAATTTCCCAGTATGGAATTTCTGCATCACATCATTTCGTTTGTACTGGGTCAGTCCACCATGGATAGCGAGGGCATCTATACCCGAAAACCTGAGATTTTTTGTAATTTTGTCTGTATTTCTTTTGGTATTACAGAAAACCATGACAAGATCTGAATTTTCGTTCTTCAAAAGATGTACCAGCAATGAAAATTTTTGATCATCTGCTACATCATAATATGTCTGTAACAGTTTTTTCGGATCAACAAAAGAATCCACGGAAACCTGGAGCGGTTCGTACATATAGCGCCGGGAAAGCTGCACTACTTCTTTATTGATCGTTGCCGAGAATAAAAGAGTCTGGCGATCAAGCGGGCATTTCCGTATGATTTTTTCCACATCATCCTTAAATCCCATATCGAACATCCGGTCCGCTTCATCAAGGACAAGTGTTTTTACTTTTCCTAATCGAAGTGTATTTCTTGCGATATGGTCAAGTAATCTTCCCGGTGTTCCCACAACAACATCTGCTGTCTTTAATCCCCTGATCTGCGGATTTATTCCTACGCCGCCATAGACAGCGATAATTTCCAAAGGTTTATACTTTGAGAATTTACTTAAAGCCCGGGCGACCTGCTCAGCCAGTTCTCTTGTTGGAGTAAGCACAAGGGCCTGGATACCTCTTCCTTTTTCAGCGTTCTTTAATATACCGGCAGCAAATGCAAGCGTCTTTCCAGACCCTGTTGCTGACCCCGCAATAACATCTTTTCCTGCAATGATCAAAGGAATTGATTTTTCCTGTATTTCGCTGGGGCTTTCAAATCTCTCATCTTTTATTGATCTCAAAACAGGCTCACTTATGCCCAGAATTTTAAAACGTTCCATAATTTTTATGAAAAAGCGTAATTGCTCTTTCTTTCTAACCTCTTTAATTTATGTTCAAAACAATTAAGAGCTATAAACACAACTTTGTAAAAGTTCTTATTATTTTTCTACTTAAAAGCTTTATGACAATTTGCTTAACTACTTTAATTTACATAGTTAAGTGGAACATAGTATAGTTTAAGAGATGATAAGCTTTTTGTACTGTGGGAAGCAAGCCTAAAATCCAGAATTACTATAAGACATAATGAATATCAAAATCCTTAAATATGACTTATGGTCATATATGACTATAAGTCGCATCAGACTAAAAGTCATAATTGTTGACAGATGATAATTATGTCCCTGCGTGATAAAAAGAAGATCGAAACAAAGAATACCATTTTCGAAGTGGCTGGAAGATTATTCAAGGAAAAAGGGTATGACAACACAACTGTTGATGAGATAACAAAAGAAGCAGGGATAGGTAAAGGAACATTTTTTAACTATTTTCCAGCCAAGGAAGCGCTTCTCCAGGATTTCGTTAAGCAAAAGGAAGAGCTTGTTTTTGACCTGGTAAAAGATCAATTAACCCGAAATATAACCACAAAAGAAAAGATAAAGAACATACTTATTCTCGTGGCAAAGAGCAATGAAAAAGACAGGGAGCTTACAAAATTATTCGTTTTTGAGCATTTGAAACATTATGGACATGAAGAAAGAAGAAGCACCAGCCTCAATCATCTTATTCAGGTCATATTAGAGAAGGGTGAAAAAACAGGGGAATTCAAGATCGGTTCAGATTCTAAAATGGCGGCAGGAAATTTAACTGCCATTTATTTTTATTCGTTAATGGAATGGTTATGGTCAAAGAACGATTATTCTTTGTCGGATGACATATCAAAAAAAATTGACATGATATTTGAGGGTATTGGAAGGTGAAACTGTGAGTGAGAAAAAGGAAAAATATTTTCTAAACTGGGAAGAATCTGCCAATTCTTGCTCAGCAGAGGCAGGCGGCAAAGGATTGAATCTGGGGCGATTGCATCGATATGGTTTTTCAGTGCCTGACGGGGGTGTTTTGACATCTTTTGCATATCGCGATTTCCTGCAGGCTAACAACCTGGCAGGATCTATTAATGCTGCATACGGTATCAGGGCGGAATTCGTAAATGATCCGGTTAATGAAAAGAAGCTGGAAGAGATCAGGCGAAATATCAATGAAGGCCAGATACCCGTAACCGTCCGGCAGGAACTGGCAAAACAACTTGAAGCCATGAAACTGCTTGAAAAACCTGTGGCAGTCCGTTCATCAGCAACTGCCGAGGATTCCGCAACAGCATCATTTGCCGGAGTCCATGAGTCATTCCTGAATATCATGGGAATAGAGAATATAATCAAAGCAATAAAGGGCTGCTATGCTTCCCTCTGGACACCGCGTGCAGTTGCCTACAGGCGCAAAATGGGATTTGACGATGATAAGGTCGCTGTGGCCGTTGTAATAATGGAACTTGTACATGCGGCGGCAGCAGGTGTGGCTTTTAGCTGTGACCCGCGTACAGGCAGGCGCGACAGGATCTCAATCAGCGCCAATTTCGGTCTTGGCGAGTCGGTTGTGAGCGGTGCGGTCGAGCCGGATGAGTACCTGCTGCATTCAATGGCAGCACTGCCTGAAATCGTTGAAAAGAAAATCGGCAGCAAGAAGAAATATACAGGGCTTGTGCAAATTGGCGGGACAGAACTTGTAAGCGCGGGGAGTGAAGAAAACGGTATGCGACCCGTTCTCAATGATAACCAGATCATAGAACTGGGCTCGCTGACCCTGCGGGTATTCGAAGCTATGGGCAATGGAGTGGTCAATCAGGATATGGAATGGGCATACGATGGAAAGAAATTTCATATACTGCAGGCAAGACCCGTGACAAATCTCAGGGAACCGACACCCTCTGAACTGGCAGGTCAACCTGTTATCTGGTCGAATGCTAACATCAAAGACGCTGCACCAATGGTACTTACTGCGCTTTCCTGGAGTTTTTTCCGCGGTTCTCTCGATATGATGATGAATGCCAGCCTGCTGGCAGCAGGCTACAGGATGCCTGAAGGAACGAACTGGGTGAGGCTTTATAAAGGCAGGGGATATTTCAACCTGTCCTCATTTCAGTGGGGTTATTACGATGGTCTCGGTTTTCTTCCTGCAGAGCTTAACGCCAGCCTAGGCGGTCACCAGCCCGAGATAAGAGTACCCCCTGGCAATCCTTTAGGAGGACTTGCGGGAATTAAACGGGTCTGGAGGCGGATATATCTTATTATCAATATTCTCAGGACACAGCATTCTGCTGAAAAGATCTATAAGGACATGTGGGAAACAGTAGAGCTATGGAAGAAGCGGGATTTCCATGCAATGAACGATCAGGAAATGATCTCTAATTTCTCTGAAACCAATCCGAAAATTCTTGAGTATTGTTCCACATATATGGTTATTGGCCTCCCAACAGGTGTTTCTTTGTATTTTCTTGTACAGGCACTGGAGAAGGATTTCCCGGGTCGCGGTGCAGCCCTTGCAAACAGTTTGCTTGCCGGCGCCTCAGAAATAACAAGTGCCCAACACGGCTACAGGCTTATCGAACTGGGAAAGATAGTTCAGATGGATAAAGTTGCTCTTAAGTACTTTACTGCTGAACCCTTCAAACCATCGGCATGGAAAGATGAAATTCCCGAAGATTCCAGGTTCCGGCGGGAATTCGAAGAATTCTTGAAAGACTACGGCCACCGCGGGGTCTATGAAATAGACCTGTTGAATCCGCGCTGGGGTGAGGACCCGCGATATTTGCTTGAAATCATCAGGGCGCAGGTGCTATCACCCGCAAATATTGATCACAGGGCGGTTCAGGAAGCAAAACGCAAAGCTGCAGAAAAGGAGATCTCAGGAAAACTCAAATGGGGTTTGCGGCGGCTTACGGTCAGCAGGCTCATCAAGCAGGCAAGGAATAACGCAGGCACCAGGGAAATGGGAAAATCCGTGCTCGTAAAACCATTTGAAGTTTCACGTATGTTCTTCCAGGAGCTGGGGCGGCGTCTTGTGGAACGGGGGGTACTGGATGAACAGGCTGATGTTTATCACTGCGCCTGGCACGAACTTTCTGCGATCCTGGCAGGATACTCTGATGGCAGCGGGTTGAAGATACTGGTGGAAGAAAGAAAAAAGATGCGGGAGGAATTATCTCTTCTGGAGCCTCCTGATGTTATAATAGATGATGCGCCCCAGCCAAAAGCCGGGGCGCCTGAAGCATACGGGCAGGTGCTGGCAGGCATTGGTGTGGCAGCAGGAAGGGCTTCTGGCAGGGCGCGGCTGATCCGCCATCCCGGGGAAAATACCCGGCTGCAGGCTGGAGATGTTCTCGTAGCTCCATCCACAGACCCGGGCTGGACGCCGTTGTTTTTAAGGGCAAACGCTCTGGTTATGGAAGTGGGCGGCTCTCTCTCCCATGGGGCTGTTGTGGCAAGGGAATACGGTATTCCGGCGGTGGTCAATGTGCCGGGAGTGATGAAGACTTTGAAAGAGGGAGAACAGCTCACGGTTGATGGTGATGAAGGAAAAGTATATCGTAAACAGGAGTAGAAAATGAAAATATTACTGATACAGCCGGCGAAAGCCCAAAAAACGATCGGTGGAGAGGATGTTTTTATTTATGAGCCGCTTGCGCTCGAATATCTGGCTTCGGGCGTTAAGGATCATGACGTAAGAATACTTGATATGCGGATTGACAAAGACCTTGACTCCCAGATGCAAGAATTCAGGCCGAATGTTGTCGGGATCACTGCATATACTGTTCATGTGAATACAGTAAAAAATCTTTTTAATAAGATCAAGACGATTGATCCTGATATCTTTACGGTTGTTGGCGGCCATCATGCAACGGTTGCTCCTGAGGATTTCTTTACTCCCTGTATTGACCTTGTAGTAATGGGAGAGGGAGTTTTTGTATTCAAGGAAATCATTTCAAGGCTTGTATCTAACAGACCATTTGACGGGATTGCCGGGATATCATATCTGAAAGATGGAGAACGGGTAACGAATCCGCCTGAACCGGTAACCGACCTTGATATCTTTCCTTTCCCATCCAGGAAATTTACGGAAAAATACAGGAAATACTATTACAGTGAATGGATGAGACCGCTTGCATCTATACGAACATCAAAGGGATGCCCGAACAGGTGTAATTTCTGTGCACTGTGGAAGCTTACAGGTGGGAAGTACCTGAAAAGAAAGCCGGAAAACATTGTCAGGGAGCTATCCGGGATCAAGGAAAAATATGTTTTTTTTGCAGATGATGAATCCATGGTTGATGCAAGCAGGATGAAAAAACTTGCTGGACTGATCAGGGAAGCCGGAATTAAAAAACGTTATTTTCTTTATGGAAGAAGCGATACGATCGTAAAAAACCCGGATCTTATTAAAATATGGAAAGATATCGGACTTGAAAGGGTTTTTGTGGGACTTGAATTTTTCAGGGATGTAGACCTTAAATATATAAATAAAGGTTCAACTGTAGAAAATAATAAAGAGGCAATTAAAATATTGCAATCAAACGGCATAGAAATATATGCTTCATTTATTGTCAGGCCGGATTTTAATGAAGAAGATTTTAAAGAATTTAAAGAATATTGCAGGAAAATGGAGTTCACTTTCCTAAGCTTCTCTGTTCTTACTCCATTACCAGGGACAGATCTGTATGAAGAAGTTAAAGACCGTCTCATTACTGATGATTATGATCTCTTTGATTTTATTCATACCCAGCTTCCAACAAAACTCCCTTTGAAAGAATTTTTCAATAATCTCAATTCGTTGTATTTTGATACAATACCTCTGGGAAAAAGTATTTCATTCATGAGGAGATATCCATTGAAAGAAATACCGGGTTTGATAGCTCTTAGAATGAAAGTTGCAGGGCAGATGAAGAACGCATATAAGGATTATTAAAGGTGGGTGTAAAATCGGTTTATTTTCAGTTTCAACAATCTCGAATTGCTTTTTATTTTTTCCCCTGAGTTTATCCAATTCCCTCTCAAGCTGCCTGCTGATTTCGTAATTGTATTTCAAAGCCGGACACCAAATTTCTTTTCAAAATCTGAACTGGAAATAGTACCTTCTTTTTTTATTGATTCAAGCTTTCGGATATACTCTGGCTTGACATGATGCAGATCGTTATCTATATCCTCTATGGTTTCTTCGATGGATATTATTTTTGTTTTTAAGAAATCAAGATCGGATGCTATTTTTTGTAATAATTGTGCTTCAGACATATTGTATCTCCAAATTTTTTTATTTTGACCATTTTCTACATTGAACTTTAGATTTATTAGAATATTCTTTAACTTAGCCTTGATTTTATTTATACCCCAACCCCTCAAAATTCCCTTTGACCATGTCCTTGATAGCAGTTTCAATATCAGCCTGGCTTGGGCTAAGCCAAAAAGGGTTGCTTGATAAGGGGGCTCGTGGCAGGAACACATATCCGACTGACGCACGGCTATGAATTTTTCCTGACGGTCGGCCGGGACATTGAGCCGGAGGGATATTGATATTGGGCAGGGCGGGATATATGCGGTTCTTCGATTCAGAATCTGGATGATATTGGAAATGCCTGGGAAACATCTATGGGACTGGATAAAAGAGAACAAATATGAGTATATAGGAATGCAGAAAGGGGAGTTTGGTTGGTATAATGGGTTAGAGGAGCAGGTTAATTGGCATGAAGGGAAGGCGCCGGGCGAATGGGTGTTTGATCTGTAGGTGAAATTAAAATAATAACTGAGCCTTCCGGGGTGGCTGATGTCATCGGAAATTATCAATGTTCAAATCAAAAAGACCCTTCCGGTCTTGAAAATTTTTATATTGCCTGCCAGTGGGCAACCCCAGATGGGGGAGTCATATCAAACTTATACTCCGGTCGCCATGTGGTGCAGATACTCTATTACCGGGAGGGGAAGGCATTTTCGATTGTTGTGCCATGAGCTAAAGTTGACTTTGTCAGAAAAATAATCAGTCAATACCTCGATAGCAATTAAAACGCCAGCTACCGGCCCCGTACTTAGTCAGGGGTTTGTGACAGCATGAACGCAAAGATTCAAGCTCTAATGGGATGATTTAAATTAAGAACTATCTTATTAAATTAAGAATTCAGGCGTGAAGATAGAATGAAAGTTATAGGGATGCTATGAATCTGACAAAACAAAAAATCATTTCATATATCAAGAATAATTTAGATAATAAAGTCGAAATATATTGGATAATAGCTGTTGGTGCGGGTCTATTAGTAGCGATAGTTTCATATTTTCTTCCTTTGCCGCAAATTGATGCTACGTTGTATTTATTAAGTACCATATCCCAAGGGCTTGCAGCAATATTCACCTTAATATTTACAATCACAATTTTTGGTTCTCAAATGATGAGAAAATTCACCGCAATGGATAAGATGATAGATAATAAGTGGGCTATAATTTTAATGATTATTTTTTCTATTGGGATAATTTTACCTATGATGCAATTACGGACTGATGAGGATTTGCTTCACCTGAATCTTCTCGATACGGCGCAACTCAGCTTGAGCATCGACTTGGGAATTGCAACTTTTTGCGTTTTGGCAATAATACCGTATTTGATGAGAGTCAATCGTATTATGAAATATGAAGGGGGAGTATCAATACTAAATAATGAAATTTCTGAAGCTTTCTATTCTAACCAGGAACTAAAGGCTTCAAATAATGTCAAAGAGCTTGCAGAACTTTGTATAAGTTCTGCAGATGAAATGCTTGAAGATAAAACAATAGAAATTATCGACAATTTGAGAGAAATAGGATTAAAGGCTATAGATAAAGGATGGAGAGATACAGCACAAAAAAGCAAAGATGAACTGGAAAAAATTGGAATGAAAACCACGGAGAAAGAATTAGATGGTAAAGACCATATTTACAGTCCAATTAAGAAAGTTCTAATGGCATTAAAGGAAATAGAAGTTGAAGCCATGGATACAAAATTGAAACATTGGAAAATGGATATAACAAAGTCTACAATAGAAAGATTGAGTGAAATAGGTGTACAATCCATAGATCGCGATTTGAGTAAAAGTACTATCTCTGAAGCATTATTGGGTTTATCAGAAATAGGAGTTAGGGTTGCAAAGATCCCGTATATGATCGACATCGTTTTAGATGGTTTAGAAAGAATTGCCGATCAAGCCTACAAAAAAGATAGTGATAAATTCGAAAATCCAATAGAGGATTCATTAAAGTTTTTATGGGTCATCTGTTCTTTTGAAATGAAATACTGGCCTGATTATGCTACAGAGAATATATACCGTTTAAAAGCATCAAATAATCAAGTTATTAAAGATTTTGGAAGTAAAAAAATTCGCAGCAAGGCTTTAGAATATATATTAGAATATGATTATAAAACTGATGAACTAATAGAGGATGAATTCAAGAAATGCGAATTACTGTACGATGCAACTATTAAATAAAAAGATTATAGCACACTTTTCACAAATAAAAGCCATTGGGCATTTTTTGATGCTATTTCAAGGGTGGAAACAGCAGAGTATTGCGGAAGGAATTTCCTGAGATGAAATTGCAGGATACGAACCTGAAAATCAGCTATATCAACAGAAACAGAATTTAATGATCTATACTATAATTATTTTCACATATTAAAATCGTTGTCCTTTGAATATCTACGACAAGAATAACGGTCATGGCGCTAAAATTGGGGCACTGGAAAAAAAGTTTGTTCATACTCACATTTTTAAGTAAATTTCGATTTGTAATGAAGGGGGATAATAATATGTTTTCTCCAAAACCGAAAACAACATCTTTATAAATCTCAAAACCATAACAATATTTAAGAGAAAAGGGGCGACATTTGTAAACATTAACGGTCGTGGGAAACCTTTGTTCGC
Organism: Candidatus Methanoperedens sp.; assembly: GCA_012026795.1. Lineage (NCBI taxonomy): Archaea > Methanobacteriati > Methanobacteriota > Methanomicrobia > Methanosarcinales > Candidatus Methanoperedentaceae > Candidatus Methanoperedens > Candidatus Methanoperedens sp. The sequence continues at coordinate 60,535 of VEPM01000021.1, read as the reverse complement.
AGACGTCGGGCATCTCGAATCTAAGGCAACTTTCGCTATCGAAATAAGGGAAGGAAACCATTATGAGACAAATAATTGTATCTGAATTCTACACGTTAGACGGCCTCATGTCCGATCCGGAAGATAAAATGAAGTGGGTCCTGGGTAGTTTCAACGATGAAATGGGAAAATAAGAAAGCAACCTCTATGACAATGCTGACACCCTGCTTCTTGGAAGAACAACGTACAAAATTTTTGAGGGCTATTGGCCCACGGCTGCCTCAAATCCAGCAACTTCACAGGGCAATATCGAAATGGCGCACAAGATTAACAATATAACCAAAATTGTTTTTTCTCATTCCATGGAAGGCGTTGAATGGAAAAATTCAAAAATTCTTAAAGAGATCAATCCTGAAGAAATAGAAAAGATGAAGCAGGGGAAGGGTAAGAATATCCTGGTCATTGGAAGTGCCAGTATTGTGCAACAACTCACAAATCTTGGTTTAATTGACGAGTATCATTTATTACTTCATCCTGTTGTCCTGGGTAGTGGAAAACCATTGTTTAAGGATATCGAACAAAAACATGACCTGAAGCTTCTTGAAGCTAAGACCTTCAGTAATGGAGTCGTCATGCTTCGCTATGCTCCTACAAAATAAGGGGAAATTATTGTTAAAAACCAAACAATTCAAACTATCTTTGCGGACTTTGAAAAAAAAATTAACAACGAACTCGTACGAACTGAAACGAACTCACGCTACCAGTTTAAATGGCTAAGATAGCTTGTCCGACTGCGATTTTTTCATGAGTATGAAAGCAACTTATATCGATTCATACAAATTTATTTATACCGGGAACAGAGATTAATTACTGAGTGCAAGTGCGTGGCTTAAAGGGAATGTCGGTTTTGAAATCCACGCCCCAATGGAGGTAAAATCATGAATAAATTGGCAAATAGAGTGAAAGGTGCAAATTTATGGTAGAACAAATCACAATCACCAAGGGTCAGACCCTTAATGAGGCGATCGTTCAAAAATTTAAAGCAGGCTTCCGGGGTGAGCTCATCCGTCCAGGGGACGCAGGTTACGATGAAGCACGTAAAATATGGAACGGGATGATTGACAAATATCCTGCGCTCATTGCGCGCTGCACCGGAGCTGTAGATGTCATCAACGCTGTCAATTTTGCCCGCGCCAATAAGCAACTTGTGGCAGTGCGTGGTGGTGGGCATAACGTGGCAGGTAATGCGGTCTGTGACGGCGGCATTGTCATTGACCTGTCGCGAATGAAAGGTATCCGTGTCGATCCGGTCAGGCGAATCGCCCGCGCCGAACCTGGTCTTACGTGGGCCGATTTCGACCGGGAGACCCAGGCGTTTGGTCTGGCACTACCAGGCGGCATACAGTCCACGACTGGCATTGCTGGTTTTACTGTTGGCGGTGGTTTTGGTTACCTTTCACGAAAGTACGGTCTGACAGTAGATAACCTCCTGTCGGCAGATGTAGTAACCGCGGATGGAAGGCTTCTGATCGCCAGCGATAAAGAGAATGACGATCTATTCTGGGGCATACGAGGCGGCGGCGGTAACTTCGGGATAGTAACATCATTCGAGTTCAAACTTTATCCAGTCGGTCCAACAGTACTCGGAGGCAGGTTGATCTATCCCATTGAAAAGGCAAAAGAAGTCTTGCAATTCTATCGTGGATTCATAGCTAAAGCTCCTGATGATTTAGATACCATCCTTGCCTTCGTGACAGCGCCAAAAGCAGCGCCAATGCCAGAAAATATTCAGGGAAAAACTGTACTCTTTGTTATCATCTGCTATACCGGGCCGATCAAGGAGGGAGAACGTGTCATCAAATCCCTAAGAACGTCTTGCCCGCCAGCAATCGATCTTCTCGGCCCCACTCCATACACGGCACTGCAAAAAATGTTGGATGCCGGGAATCCACCGGGATGGCAGAACTATTGGAAGTCTGAGTACCTGAAAGATTTAAGTGATGAAGCCATTGATATCCTCATCGATTATGCTGCAAAAAGACCTTCACCCATGTCGAAGATGCTTATTGGTCATCTCATGGGTGCTGTGAGCCGTGTGGGCGATGACGAAACGCCTTATAATCACCGTGATGCGCCCTTCATCATCAACATCGTCGGTATGTGGCAAGACACCACGAAGAATGATGAGAATATCAAATGGGCACGCGACCTGTGGAACGCTGTGCAGCCCTTCGCAACAGGTGGCGTATACGTGAACTTCCTGATGACCGAGGGGGCTGATAGGGTAATGGCTGCCTACGGCAAGAAGAAGTACGAGCGGCTCGCGGCGCTAAAGAACAAGTATGATCCCACAAACTTCTTCAGCCTGAACCAGAACATCAAGCCGGGAAAATTATAAGGCGATGGAAAATAGATGTTCTATAAGGGAGGAGTTACTATGGAAAAAGCTGACAAATATATATTAAATAAAAAGGAGGCGCCGAAATGACCGGGTCGTTAGAGGGTAAGGTTGCACTTGTGACCGGTGGCAGTTCCGGGATCGGAAGAGCTTCTGCGCTGGCGTTTTCCAGGGAAGGGGCAAAGGTCGTGGTGGCTGATGTGCAGGTGAAGGGCGGAGAGGAAACAGTAAGGATAATTAAAGATACAGGTCGTGAAGCCATATTCGTTAAAGCTGATGTATCAAAGGCTTCCGATGTTGAGGAATTGATCAGTACCGCAGTCAGTACCTACAACAGATTGGACTGCGCCCACAACAATGCGGGTATCGAGGGAGCCAGAACCCTCACCGCAGACTGCACCGAGGAGAACTGGGACCGTGTTATTGATATCAATCTCAAAGGTGTGTGGCTGTGCATGAAGTACGAGATACCTCAGATGCTCAGGCAGAAAGGTGGTGCCATAGTCAATACATCGTCTGTGGCCGGGCTTGTAGGTTTCAGGTATATACCTGCCTATTGTGCATCCAAAGGCGGCATAATTTCGCTTACGCGCGCGGCTGCGCTGGAATATGCAGACAGGGGCATTCGTATTAACGCCGTATGCCCTGGCGTTATCCGCACGCCAATGGTTGAAAGGCTCACAGGCGGCAAACAAGAGTTTGAAGCGCAGTATATCAAAATTGAACCGGTAGGGCGGTTGGGTACACCGGAAGAAGTAGCTGAGGCTGTGGTATGGCTGTGCTCAGATGCGGCTTCGTTTGTCGTAGGTCATCCAATGGTCGTAGATGGAGGACTGGTCTCACAGTAGCTGCAGTCTGGCACTGGAGAGAGGGATTGGTTCAAGTCAATTAAAAAAGATGATGAGCCGGATATCTTGCTTATTGGCTCTGGCCAAAGACACTGTCTGGCCATCGATTCACTACTATTTGCGCTCAACTTTTTTATTCATGTTAATCAACTTTTATCAATTTCCATCAAAATTTCCATTGCCGATTTTTCCTTCCCGGATAAATCAATAAGAATTTCTGAAAATGGATGAAGTTTCAGATATCTCCAATCTCAAGTTTAAGTTTTTGGCAATATTCTGGGTCAGCAGGTCTGTTTTGATTCTTCCTCCAATAAAGGGAAAATCCATGATTTTCATGTTCCAGAATATAAAGCCCAATCCTTCACCTAATCCAAAAAGCATTGGTTCGGACAGTTCTATGCCAATATGTTTTAGCAATGTCCCCGTTGTTGTAGTTTCACAATGCTGCCCTTTAAATGGTTTAAGATTTTCAATTATCATATTTACTCATATTTTACTCTAATTTATTATTTATTAGTATTCTATGGTGTATTTATTTTAAAGAGGTAAATAGATATTATGAAAATTCTCACCCATGTTTGCTGCGCCCCCTGTTTCACATATCCTCATAAAAGAATGCTTGAGGAAGGACACGATGTAACAGCTTTTTTTTATAACCCCAATATTCATCCTTTCCAGGAATATAAAAATCGCCTGGAATCTGTGGAAAAATATGTGGAGTTAAAAGGAACAAAAGTTATCTACGATAATAATTACGAGATTGAAGACTATCTCCGGGGGGCACTTTCTGCAGAAGAACGATGCACATTCTGCTATACTGCCAGACTTGAACAGACCGCAAAAATGGCAAAACATCTGGAATTTGATGCTTTCACTACCACTCTTCTCATTTCACCATACCAGAAACATGATATACTCGCCAGGGTTGGGGAAAAAATAGCTCATGAGTTCGGGATCGCGTTCTATTATGAGGATTTCAGGGAAGGATATCAGGAATCCCGTAATATATCGAGGGATCTTGGACTTTATATGCAAAAATATTGCGGTTGCATTTTCAGTGAGAAAGAACGTTACTTCAAAAAGAAACCGCAGTTTTAATACTTACCAGCCCATTACATCATTTTAATGAAAATCCTTGTGACAGAATATGCAGTAGGCGCCGGCATCGAGGAATTCATGCTTGAAGGAAAAGCAATGCTTGATACCCTTGTAAAAAGCTTTGTTTCATGCGGACATGTTGTATTATATCCTTCGGCAGGCGTAAAACTCCAATCGGGAAAGGCCATCAGGACAACCGGGTTTGAAGGAACGGTGAGGAAATTGTCAAAAGAATGTGATGCAGCTCTGGTTATTGCGCCTGATGAAATCCTCGGTGACCTGACCGAAATAATTGAAAAAAATTCCGTAAACCTTGGATGCCCGTCAGATTCAATACGCCTGTGTGCGGATAAACTGGAATGTACCCGTATTCTTTCTCATGCAGGCATACCTGTCCCGGAAACCATTGGGAGCGGTGAATACGGAGTGGGATATAATGGTGATTTTAACGGTGATTTCGTAATTAAACCCAGGTTTGGCTGCGCTTCCGAAGGAATATATAGAAGCAAAAGAGGAAAAATAAAAGAAGGTTTCATCGCTACTGCATTTGTTGAAGGAGAACACTTAAGCGTCAGTTTGATAACCGGCAAGACCCAGCTGCCCCTTACAGTAAACAGGCAGTTGATTGAAATCAAAGACAACTTTTCCTATAAAGGAAGCGTAGTGCCATATCATTGCGAAAGGAACGGAGAGATAATAGATGTAGCAAAAAAAACTGCAAGAATCCTGGGATGCCGCGGATATTCAGGCATAGATATTGTTCTTGGGGATAAACCGTATGTGGTAGATGTTAATCCAAGACCAACCTCATCCATAATAGGGATATCAAAAGTGATGGAAACACAAATTGCTGACCTGATACTAAAGTCTAAATTCGGGGAACTTCCGGATCATGTGGAAATAAATGGCAGTTTCACTTTTACGAAGGATCAGCTATCTTTTTTTAAAAGAGCCCAGAAATAGTAAGCTCCTAAAATAGTATTGAACCAGTAGGATGAAAGCCTGTAAAGTAATGTTGCAAGTATTGCCGTCTGGGCAGGCACGCCTCCGGCTATGAAAAGGATTGCCATTGTAGTGTCAACAATTCCAAGTCCACCTGGCAGGAAAAGAGGGAGCCAGCTACTGACCATAGAGATGGTATAGGAAATGATCAATACACTGATATGGATATGAGTTTCATCTATGGACAGAAATACCATATATATCGCCATCAGGTCAAAAACCCATCCGAAATATGATAATACCAGGACTTTTGCAAGGCCTTTCTTATCCTGCTTAATATTCCTGAGACCCCCATGGAATGAGTTAATTGATTTGTCCACAGCAACAAGGTATGCGGTATGGTCAAAACCTTTTTTCACCAGTCCGATGAATGGAGCAAAAAAGCGTATGGATGAATGGACAAATGAAGATAATTTATCTTTCCTTATATAAAAATATATTATAAGAAAGAATATTGAAAGAGTAAGCCCGATAGAGAATACCAACCCAACTATCTCCCAGAACCCCAGTTTTATCATGGGATTGGAAAACAGGAGCCAGATACCAAACATACCGATCGTTAAGAATGGGAACATATTCAGCATCCTCACTGAGACTATACCAGCAAAACATTCAGACTTGCTCGTTCCTGTTTCTTTTCCGAGATACATGGCTTTTACAGGTTCTCCGGCTGTCCCGAATGACGGCGTTATATTATTGATAAATGTTCCAGCCATAAAGAATTTGAATAATTTATAAAGGCTGATCTTTGCAGGGATCAGGCATCGCCATGAGATTGTGAAGGTTATCATATTCAATAAATTAAAAAATACTGCAAGGAGAAGTAAAGGTTTATTGGCGTTATTTACCAGGCTAAAAAATTTCTCAAATCCTATCTGTTTTGCAAAAATTGTAAAAATAATTGCACCGATTACAATTACAAACAGAATATTTCTCGATTTGAATCTTTCCATGAAATCCCACCGATACTTGCTCTTACACTTAATAAGAATTGTGGGTAATTCTTTGGGTATATAATTCGAATCAGGAATGATACTTAAGCGCGCCCAGGGCATTCACGATCTGCGGCTCATCCGGCACAAGGACTTCTTTTTTGAGGATATCTTCAAGCGCTGATAACATCCCTGTATTCTTTACTGTCCCGCCGATAAGAACAAGTTTTTGCGCCTCCGGCACCATAAACGAGATCCTGCGCGCAAATGCATAATGCATCCCTGCAATGACTTCTTCCTGTGTGTATCCTGCAACAAGCTGTGAGATCATCTCTGAGAGCGCAAATACCCCGCATGTATTATTTATCGCAGGGATTCGTTTTGCCCTGCTGTGAAATGAACCCATATCCTTTAGTTCGATCCTGAAATAATTTGCAACGAATTCAAGGAAAGCGCCTGTGCCTGCGCTGCATTTGTCGTTTATTACAAAATTATTTTTCTTGACGTCAATGACTTTTGTGTCCTGTCCCCCGATATCAACAATAACATCAGCATCAGGAAAATAATGCCGGACACCATAAATGGCAGCCGTTATTTCAGTGACAGAGGCGCGATGTGAGACCAGGTTCCGAAAGTACCCGGTTGAAATAATATCATTCCCGTCAATTCCGGTTACCAGGTCTTTCCAGTTATGCGTCCCTGTTATCTGGTATTTTATTTCACCATCTTCAATTGAAACTTTTTTGGCAGTCGTACTGCCCACGTCAAGCCCTATCATGATCTCTCAAGCAACTCCCTGAAGGCTTCAAGCCTCAATTTTATCTGCTCCGGAGTATTACCCGGAAGGTCCCCCTGGATTGTCAGCATCGGATAATCAAGCTCTGACCTCATGATCTCATCTTCAAGCATATGGTGACAGGCAAATTGCGTATAATGTATTACTCCGTCAACTTTTCTTTTTTCAAGTTCCTCCTGGAGGAATTTTATCCTGAAATCAAGCGGCCTTGCAAATGTGTAGTTGCAATAATCACGGGCGATACCAGGAATATCAGCTCCTGAGTGCCTGATAAATTCAAAAGGAAGCTCATCAAATACTATAGCAAGGCCCAGATCCCCTGCAACATCATGGAAATCATGGAATATCGGAGGAACACCGATTAACGCAACCCTGTTGTCCAGGTCAATTTTTTGCTCTTTTGTTGATGAAATAACTTCCCTGAATTTATCAAGATCACTCATTAAGTCTGAAAAAGATATCATGACCCTGAAAGCATCACCTGCCGAAATCTTCCCGTCAGCTCTTTTTTTATCAATCTTTTGCCCTGATCTTTTAAGCTCCCTGATCTGTCCGGGTTTTTCGGGTGAGCCAATGTTTCCCAGGAAATCACTGAGTCCGTACAATTGTGATTCCAGATAATCGGGGTCCCCGTCGAAAGGATAAAAGAAAAAATGGGTGGGAATGCCGCTCATAGCAACTTTCTGGCCATCCACAAGCGCATTATGGCAGTCCCCGCCTGCAACCACGATAAGAGAATCGATATTGATCTCTCTTTTTGAAAGCATCTCCTGCCAGATGGCGGTCCAGGCGCATAATTTGTTGCGCGGATATTTTTTTGATCCGGGGATGACATTATTGACATCAAAGGGCTCGCTATTGCACGCAAATATCAATTCCGGCGGAACAAGAGCAGTAATTGCGGTCTTTTTTTGCACGATGCACCAATTATTTACCGTTAATTTATATTTTCTTATGGGTTTCACACTCTTTTTGTCATGTATGGTCCTTCTCGCTCATATCCGAATTTCCTGTAGTAATCCCTTACACCTATACCGCTTGTTACCGCAATTTTCTTATATCCGGAAGCTCTTGCAGTTTCTTCCGCATGGGTCAGAAGCTCCTCTCCATAGCCCTTGTGCTGCCACTGTGATTCACCCGCATCCTCACCTGGCGCTACCATCGAGCCGTAGACATGCAGTTCACGTATAAGTGCTGCGCCTTCAAGTTCAGGCCGGTGGGGCGCTGCCGGGAAACGCAGCCTCAGGAAGCCGATCAATACATCCATTGTTGCATCTTCAAATGAAATGAAGTGTTCCAGACCTTTGCAAGCCCTGTATTTTTCATTTATCAGTTCAATATTCTCAGGTTTTATTCCTGAAAGTTCCTTATGCCCGACTTCACGGCACCTGATGCACCTGCATTTTCCTCCCATTTCAATGAGCCGTTCTTTTGCAAGCTGCCTGATATTGCTTTTTCTTATACCCGCAAGCACCTGGTATGCGGGAATATCGCGCTGGATCCTTTGCAGGCGTACCCATTTGGGCAGCAGGGCTTTTATCTTTGCAAGCAACTCGACAGCTTCAAGCACCTCAAGAGGTGCATAATTCCCCAGTTCCCACATCCCATGAAGCCGTGTTCCTTCTGTGACAAGTGTAGGATATATCTTAAGATAATCCGGCATAAAGCGCTCATCTTCGAATAATCTTTTGAACATCCGAAGATCGGAATCAAATGTTGCACCCGGAAGCCCGGGCATCATATGGAACCCGACCTTCAGTCCGCTGTCCCTGAGTCTCATATTGGCATCAGCGCTTGCTGCAACCGTATGCCCGCGCTGTATGCCTGCAAGGATGAAATCATACGTGTTCTGTACTCCGATTTCCACCTTTGTCGCACCCAGTTCAAGAATAGTATCAATATGCTCTGTTTTTGTCCAGTCGGGTCTTGTCTCAATGGTAATCCCGACATTGCGGACACGGGCGCTCTCGTTTGCAGACTGGACTTCTTCTACCGGAACATAACCCCGGTCTTTTCGCCATTCTGTTCCATAAAAATCATTCATGGCCTCAATACAGCGTTTAACGAACCATTCCTGGTAGCACAAAGTACGCGAGGTATAAGTTCCACCCATTATGATAAGTTCCGCTTTCTCCACAGGATGGCCGATTTGTGAAAGCTGTTTTAAGCGCGAAAAGACCTGCAAATAGGGATCAAAATCATTCTCAAAAGCCCGTTTGGCTGCGGGTTCAGCTCCCATATAGCTCTGCGGTGAGTGAAATTTTGATTCAATGCCCCCGGGACATGGGATGCACAGGCCATGAGGACATGGCGCAGGGGATGTCATCGCTGCAATTACAGCGACACCTGATATCGTTCTTACGGGTTTTAACCGCAGATGTTCAAGGACATATTGTTTCTCCTCATTGTTGTGGGCAGCGGCAAGGATCTGGGAATTACCCAGAAGGGACGAAAGTTTATAGCGGATGCTGGCAGCTTTTTTTGCTGAATTGAGGGTTTTTTCGTCCAGGATATCGTTTCGAAGGAGTTGTTCTATGATTTCCCTGGCTGCTGATTCGGTGGGGGTCATTTATTTCAAATTAATTTAATCTTCTATAAAATACCTATAGTCTCCATCCTATTTTGATTTATTCTCTCTTTCTTCTTTAATTGCTCTAATAAGAATAATAATTATATATTTTGAAATATTGTTGTTTATGGAATATGAGTAAATGGAACCACAGATGAACACAGATGAACACAGATTTATTGCTACGCTTTCTGAAAATCATATTGATATCTCGGTTACAACCAAAATTATTATATAAAAATATATAACTTCTCGCGCGCCCAAAATCACGATGTGTATCTGTGTTTATCTGTGTTCATCTGCGGTTACTTTGCCAGATGCAACAAAAGCATAAAAAAATCTGCGCGCTCGAAAGAACACTGATTTGTATTATTCTGACTGCTATTTGTATTATTTTCTTATATTTTCTTCACCAGTTCAAACAGCGCCGCCTTCGGATCTTTTGCCTTAATGATCCCTGATGCCAGAAGCACGCCTTGTGTCCCCAGTTCAATTGCCGCAGCAACATCATCCCCGGTTGAAATCCCGGCGCCGCAAAGGACTTTGACCCGTGGGTTTATTTTTTTCACAGCGTTCACCGAACCGCTTACAATTTCGGGATTTGCCTTAGAAACAGGAATACCAGAACCGATGAGTTCAGGTGGCTCGACTGCCACAAAATCAGGGGAAAGCGCTGCTGCTGCTGATGTTACTGCAATATTATTCGTGCAGATTATCGTCACTAATCCGGCTTTTTTTGCTGATTGGATTGCCGAATCGATTTCTGACAACAGGATACGGCGCTCCGAGTGGTTGATAAGTGTTCCTTTTGCTCCTGCTGACCGGATGCAATCAGCAGTTATGTGACCTGTGTAACTTCCCGCGCCAGCGCTGTCGATATGCTGGGCGAACACAGGTGTTTTTACCACACCTGCGACCCTGAAAAGATCAGGTGTCTGCGGACAGGCAATTATCTCGATGCCTGACCCGGTACTGACTTCTTCGCAGTATTTCGCCATCAGTACTGCTTTCTCACCCATGCTTTCGGCATAGGTTTTGAAATTCAATACTATAAGTGGTTTTTGACCCATGGGAATAGAATCTAAAAAAATTAAGAAGTATATTTACGAGGTATATACTCCTTCTCCGGGATGCACTACTATTCCGGTTGGTGTGATTTCATATGGATGGATACCTTTGCTATGGTCCGATCCTCTCATTTTGAAAACCTCGACACTTCTAATCCTGACATCATTAACCCGTTTGTTATACATCACTATTGTGCCTTCGGTTACGAACGTTTCAACCCCAAACCTGCTGGTTGAATTTTCATCTATTATTTCACATGTCATAAATGAAGTCAATCCCAGCACTTCAAGAGTTGTGCTCAATTTTAAAAGCTCGACTCTTATTTTTGAAGGTTCCTGCAGGTAAAAACCAATAGATGTTGTTCCATCAACAAGCGCCCTCTTGGCATCGATCGTATCCTGTATGGCAATTATCTGATCCATCATGGATCGAAGGTCAAAAGGTCTTACATCAACGTATTTTTCATGGGATGGAATGCCTATCTTGGTAGAACATGCATCAATTATCGCAAGTTTTCCTTCATCCTCAAGGGCTTCAAAATCCCACCCGAACTTCAGGACATTTTCCCTGACCTGATCGGGTCGCTCCTCTGTCGCTATATATATGCCATTTTCTCCATATTTCGTTATGCCATTATAGAGATACTGGAGCCCAAATATGGTCTTTCCACAACCGGCTGCTCCTGATAATAGATATGACCTGTTTCTTAGTAATCCACCGCCACACAATTCGTCAAAACCTTCTATCCCCGTAGGAACACGCTTTGAGTCAGCTTTTTCTGTCTTAATCTTTTTCTTATCAACCATGAAATTCAACCTTGATATAATATTCTTTTGCTATATAAATACTTATTCGTCTTATAGTTATAATTATGAGGCTCTTATCGATATAATACTATAAGCGGTGAATAAATTCTGGCCAAGAAAGCAAAGATTTATTTTTCAAGACTCTTATAGGTATTATTTCGGGGGATATATTGGCATCATTAAATCTGGATAGTATTTTCAATCCGAAAAGTATTGCATTGGTAGGGGCAAGTGACGAAGTAGGCTCGGTTGGATACATCTTAATGAAAAATTTAACCGAAATGGGATATCGGGGGCAGGTTTATCCTGTTAACATTCATAAATCCGAGATACTTGGAAAAAAAGCATACCCTGGAATTCCCCAGCTTCCCATGGCCGTTGATCTTGCTATAATTGCCACCCCCGCAACAACAGTTCCTGATATAGTGGAACAGTGCGGAATTGCCGGAATCAGGGGACTGATTATAATTTCAGCAGGATTTAAGGAGGTAGGGGAATCAGGAAAAGTACTGGAAGAAAAGATCATTGAAATAAAAAAGAAATACGACATGAGGATAATAGGTCCAAACTGTCTTGGTATAATCCATCCTGATATCGGTCTTAACGCAACTTTTATTTCCAAGAAGCAAAAAACAGGTAGTATTGCCTTCATATCTCAAAGCGGGGCGCTGGGATCAGCAATTCTTGACCTGGCCACCCATGAGAACATTAATTTTAGCAATTTTGTTTCAGTAGGTTCAATGATCGATGTGAATTTCGGCGACCTGATCGATTATTTTGGCACTGATCCCAAAACAAGAAGCATTCTGATGTATATCGAAGGTATCACCGATGCCAGGAAATTCATGAGCGCAGCGCGGCACTTTTCAAGAACAAAACCAATAATTGTTGTGAAATCAGGAAGATCCGTTGAGAGTGCAAAGGCAGCAGCTTCACACACAGGAGCTATAACCGGCGAAGACATGGTATATGATGCTGCATTTAAGCGGGCAGGTATTGTACGTGTAAAAGATATTGCGGACCTGTTCAACTGCGCAGAAGCTCTTGGTAAGCAGCCGCTCCCCAGGGGGCCAAACCTTGCCATAATTACAAACGCGGGCGGTCCCGGTGTAATGGCTTCCGATGCAATCATGTCCCTTGGCGGGAAACTTGCCCGATTAAGTAGCGTGACGATTGAGAAGCTAAATGGAATTCTCCCTTCGCACTGGAGTAAAAGTAACCCGATTGACCTGCTTGGAGATGCAAATGCTTTCAGATATGCAGCTGCGACAGAAGCATGCTTTAGTGATGAAAATGTTGATTGTGTGCTGATAATCTATACCCCACAGGGAAGTTCTGATCCTGCTGAAATAGCAGTAAAGATTTTGGATATTTATAGAACGAAAAAGTTTTCCAAACCATATTTTACTTCTTTTATGGGCTACGAAGACGTGGAAAAAGCAAATCATATTTTGACTGATAATGGCGTACCGACTTATTCCACTCCAGAACAGGCAGTTGCGACGTACATGTATATGTACCAGTATAAGCGCAACCTTGAGCTGCTGTACGAAACCCCTGTAGAGTTGCCTGTAGAAAGCACTCCGCCAAAACAGCCCCTGGCTTCTATTATTAGAACTGCTGTCAGGGAGGGTCGAAAAATCCTGACGGAAACCGAATCAAAACGTTTCCTTGAATATTATAATGTTCCTGTTGTTAAAACAAGATTGGCAAAAACCGCAGATGAAGCCGTAACTTACGCACTCCGGACTGGTTATCCTGTTGTCCTTAAGATCCTGTCGCCTCAAATATCTCATAAAACAGACGTAGGGGGCGTTAGGCTTGACATCAATTCCGAACCCGAACTTCGAGCGGCTTATAACGACATAATGAAAAGTGTAAAAAAGCACAATCCAGATGCGAAAATCCAGGGAATAACTGTACAGAAGATGGTCAGGAAAAATGGGATTGAAATAATTCTTGGCGCAAAAACCGATTCTCTTTTCGGTCCTGTAATTATGTTCGGGAGAGGCGGAATAGATGTGGAAATATACAAAGATGTTGCTATCGGGCTTTTGCCGCTTAATCAGACTCTTACAAGAAGAATGTTGGAAGAAACAAAAGTATATCGGCTTCTCAAAGGCTACAGAAATATTCCACCTGCCAATATCACTCTTTTAGAAGAAATAATTGTCCGTTTTTCCCAGATGCTTGTGGATTTCCCGCAGTTGAAAGAATTTGAGATAAATCCACTGCTGATTAATGAAAATGAGGCTCTTGCCCTTGATGCACGCGGAGTGATCGATAAAGAAATGTTAAAAGCAAAGCCTCACGAGCATCTTGTCATTAGCCCATATCCTGAAAAATACAGGTCCTTATGGAAGCTCCGTGATGGAAGAATGGTAATCTTAAGACCAATAAAACCTGAAGATGAACCATTATGGCTTGAGATGGTCCGTAACTTTTCGCAGGAGTCCTTACATTTCAGGATATTTCAAACTGTAATGGGGCCGGTAGCACACGAGTACAGTGCCAGATATTGTAATATCGACTATGATAGGGAACTTGCCATTGTGGCAGAAATAGAGGAAGAAGAGAAAAGAAAATTGCTCGGAGTTGTCAGGCTTAATATCGACCCGGCTGAAAATTCAGGTGAGATCTCTTTTATCGTTGCTGACCCATGGCAGGGCCAGGGCCTTGGTTCAAAAATGGTGGACTATATGATAGAGATTTGCAGGGATAAGCAACTTGACAAAATCAGCGCAGTGATGCTATCCGATAATTACAGGGCAATAAAACTGTTTCAGGAAATGGGATTTACAATTGAATCGTTGGATGATGGTACAGAAAGAGCAACGCTTGATCTGAAGGAGGAAATATAAAGTCCTCAGGATACTTTGACTAACTGTATGATAATTATGAATTTTCAAAAGCTTTGTTAGGATTTATATACACCAAAATCCTAATAGCATCATAAGCACGATTACGATGAGCGACTATACATTAGGTATTAAGGAACTGGATGATGCGATTGGAGGTATCAGAAAAGGGTCGAATATAATGCTTATAGGACCACCCATGAGTGGGAAGGAAGCCATCCTGAACCACATTATGTACAATGGCGCTGTAAAAAATGAAAATGCAATTATTACAGTCAATACGCGTGAATCCGCCGTCCATATTCTTGAATGGTTCAAGGAGCATGATTTGAATCTTCCCATGTCAAGGATCGGGATAATCGACTGTGTTACAAAAACCCTTGGTGGTGCTTCGATCGAGAATGAGAATATAAAAATCGCAAGCAGTCCCGTTGATCTTACGGGTATAGGGGTCAAGATCAGCCAGTTTTTTGAGGAATTCTTTATGAAAAAGAATACCCAGAAGATCCAGTTATATATAAATTCACTCTCAACAATACTAATGTATTCAAATATTCAGACTGTTTTCAGGTTCCTTCATGTTTTTACCGGTCGTATTAAGGCAGCGGGTGCTCTGGGAATTTATGTAATAGAGAGCGGTATGCATGATGACCAGGCGGTCGCAACTTTAAAACAATTATTTGACGGCATGATAGAGATTAAATCTGTGGAGGATAAAAATTTTATACGAGTGGTCGGAATATCTCAAAAACCAACACCATGGTTTGAATATGAGATCGATGGCTACAATATAAAGATAATAAGGGGAAATTAATATGATAGAGACAGGAATCCCTAAGCTTGACAAATTCCTGGGGGGAGGTATTCCAAGAGGGAAGAGTCTTGTTTATTACAGCCAGCCAGGTGTTGAAGGTGAGATATTTGGATTGCAGACAGTTTATGGTACACTCAAGGCGGGTGGAACATGCGTTTTTGTCGTATCAAGCACCATACCCGATATTGTAAAAGGCCAGTTTAGCGAGTTTGGCTGGGATATTAACTCATTCAAGGATAAATTATTTTTTGTCGATTCCTATAATCCTTTAATCGGTGCCCCATCTAATGAAAAGTACATTGTTTCGAATCCGGATAAGATAGAAGATTTTCACAAGACAATAATGGATATCATAAAAGAATTACCACCAAGTACTATCGTTTTCGGTTCTCTTTCAACAATAATGGACCTGTGCGGGGAGAAAGAAACAATTGAAGCGGTCAGGACATGGAACAAGATGGCGATGTTGTATGATCATACCATCGTTTATAATTTCACGGCATGGCCTTATTCTGATGAAACATTAAATCAGATCAAGGGAGACCTTTTCAATTCGATTATTTCTATCGGCGGAATAGCTGAACGTGTTATTTTCGGGCAGTATTTCGGAATAATGAAATCAGACTGGGTAGAAGCATCCAGGAAATCAATGCTTTTCAGGGTTTTAAGGCCGGGCGGTATAAAGATATTCATACCTAAAATACTTGTCACAGGTCCTTTTGATGCCGGGAAGAGCACATTTGTCCATGCTCTGTCCACGCGGGCGATATCGGTTGACAGGCTCGGCACCACTGTTGCCATGGACCACGGTCATGTGGATTATAAGGGTTTTAGTGCTGATATATTCGGAACACCGGGGCAGGAACGATTTGACCCTATCATTAAATTGCTCAGCGGTGAATCAATGGGTGTTTTTCTTATTGTGGATTCAACAAATCCTTCTGATTTTATTAGGGCAAAACATATGCTTGATATTACAAAGTCCTATGGACTTCCGTATGTTGTGGTCGCAAATAAACAGGATTTGCCAGGGGCATTAACTCCTGAAGAAATAAGGGAACAATTCCATCTACCGGAGGATATACCTATCGTTCGTGCAATAGCAAAAGATAAGATCGGGGTGTATGAA
Source organism: Candidatus Methanoperedens sp. (assembly GCA_012026795.1). Lineage (NCBI taxonomy): Archaea > Methanobacteriati > Methanobacteriota > Methanomicrobia > Methanosarcinales > Candidatus Methanoperedentaceae > Candidatus Methanoperedens > Candidatus Methanoperedens sp. The sequence continues at coordinate 44,238 of VEPM01000021.1, read as the reverse complement.
GCATTTGAAGTATTACTGGACAGGGTCACGGGAGGGATCTGATTGTCCGATACAATAGAAATGGTAGATAAGTTATTGACCGATCTTAAAAAAGTAGGCGGTGTGATCGCATGTGCCGCTGCAAGCCGTGATGGATTGCTCATCCGGGCTATTATGCAGAAAGAACAAATCGTAGAATCCATGGCTGCGATGTCCGCCACAATGCTCGGAGCGGCTGAGACTGCAACAACGCATATTGATATGGGTATACCTACAAGAGTAATTGTCGAATCGGATCATGGAAAATTAATAGTTGTCGGAGCGGGACACAAGGCCTTGTTGATCCTTCTTGCCAGTCCGGATATCGGCCTGGGCTTGATTCTTCTGGAACTTGATAAATCCGCGAAAAAGTTAAAAGAGATATTAACATGAACAAACAGGAGAAAAGAGCAGAAGCCACTTCTATTGAAACCACATTACAAGTAGGGAAATCAGGTATTGGTGGTGTGGTTGAAGAATTAAAAATCCAGTTGAAGAACAGGAATATGGTAAAAGTTAAAATTCTTAAATCTGCTTTTGCCGAAACCGGGAAGAAAGAACTTGCTCAGGAACTTGCTGACCTTTCAGGATCGGAACTTATTGAGGTCAGGGGTAATACGGCGGTTTTTTGCCGAAAAAGGTAAATACTATACGATAATTAAATAAGACCCTTGAATCATTCAAGAGACTATCTTGATTACATATAAAGATAATTTTACGGAGGACTAACTTGACAACAATATATGATGTGCCCGCAGAGATGCTCATAAACAATGTGGCGCAGAAACTGAAAACGAACGGGAAAGCCAAACCGCCCGAGTGGGCGGGTTTTGTTAAAACAGGCGCTTACAAAGAGCTTTCACCGGATAATGCTGACTGGTGGTATGTAAGATGCGCTTCAATTTTAAGACGTATCTATATTGACGGACCGGTGGGGGTTTCAAGACTAAGGAGTTTCTATGGCGGGCGCCACCGGAATGGAAATAAACCGATCCATCATGCCAAAGGAAGTGGCTCTATTGCAAGAGAAGCCTTGCAGCAGCTTGAAAAGGCAGGATTTGTAAAAAACCAGAAGACTGGAAGGATAATCTCACCATCAGGCCAGGCATTCATGGACAATTCGGCAAATGAAGTCAAATCCGACCTTGTAAAAACCAACCCGGCTCTTGCCAAATACTAAATTAAGGATTCCGTACTGAATACGGAAATTGATCAATATGGATGAGGATCTAGAAGAAATAAAAAGACGCAGGCTTGAGCAATTACAGCAGCAACAGTATTCAGCCCAGGCACAGGCTGCTCAGCAGGAGCAGGCGCGCGCGGAGTATGAGGCTAAAAAGCAGTCTATCCTGCGCCAGATCCTTACGCCTGAAGCAAGAGAGAGATTGAACACTCTTAAGATGACAAAGCCTGAGCTTGTTGCAAATGTCGAGGCACAGCTTGTGTCACTTGCCCAGAGCGGAAGACTTGCAGGAAAAATCGATGATGCAAAACTTAAGGCGCTCCTGATGCAGCTTCAGCCCAAGAAGCATGAAATGCAGATTCGGAGGATGTAAATAGCTGTAATCCGAGCACCAGGTCAAAATCCCTGAATAATCCAAGAATCTCTTCAGAGGATTTTTTGTCAGGATTCAATTTACTTACCTCCTCTACGAACTTTTCCATAATTTTTAGCGCTTTTCCTGTATTAAGGTTATCATCCATCACATTTTCAAATTTTTTTCTTGTTCTGGTCACGATTTTTTGAATATTATCACTGCCATTTATTGTTTTCAGGCGTTTTATCGCAGCACAGGTCATGTCAATTTTTTCAGTGGCTTCCCTGAGTCCTTCAAGTGTGAAATTCAGCCTTCGCCTGTAGTTAATGGAAAGCAGCAGATATTTTATCGCCATTGGTTCCCATCCTTTCCGGATCAGGTCATGGAGCGTGTAGAAATTACCGCCGGATTTTGACATCTTGTTGCCATCAACCATGAGATGCTTGCAATGAAGCCAGTATCTGGAAGGATTAATACCGAATGCTCCGAAATTTTGCGCTATTACGTTCTCATGATGCGGGAAAATATTATCAATCCCTCCAACATGAATATCAAAGCGTTTGCCAAGATGCTTTGAAGACATGGCAGAACATTCTATATGCCAGCCTGGGCGGCCTTTTCCGAGTTCAGTTTCCCAGAAAACATCTCCGTCTTTTTTCTCATATGACTTCCAGAGAGCGAAATCCGAGATAATTGAAGTATCTTCACCCCATTCGTCCCTTTTAATTTTTTTCTTTCCTGCCCTCAGCTTAAGATGCGAGAGTTTACCATAATCTTTGAACTCTGGGACATCATAATAAACCGATCCGTCCTTACCAGTGTAAGCGTAACCATTTCTCATTATCTTTTTTATAATATCGATTATCTCAGGCACATGTTGTGTGGCTCTTGGAAAAACATCGGCAGGTAATAGTTCCAGGGTTTCCATATCCTCGAAAAAAATCTTTGAATAGTATTCCGTCAGTTCGGAAAGCTTCTTTCCTTCCTTTTTTGCAGTGGTTATTGCTTTATCCTCAATATCAGTAAGATTCATTACTCTTTTTACTGCGTAGCCTTTAAATTTTAGATACCTTACAAGCACATCTTCAAATACAAAAGTCCTGAAATTCCCGATATGTGCATACTGGTAAACCGAGGGGCCGCATGTATATATTCCGACTATGTTTCCTGATGGTTCAAATGTTTCTTTTTTTCTGGTAAGAGAATTAAAAAGTTCCAGCATTATAAGTTTCTATCTATTTTGTAACATATTAAAACATGTGTCATGCCTTTATATGTCAGGATTCGGACAATATCTCAACACCCTGACTTCATATAGAAAGCTTAATATTACATAGATTCTTAGGAGACTGAAAGCCGTCAGGCTATAATAGGAGGATAAAAATGGCAACAGAAGGCCTTACAATATTTGGTAAAACGGTATTCGATACGCTTTTCATCGATTACAGGATCATGGTTATCGCAGCGATCATATCTATCATCCTGTTCATTGTTGGAATATACATACAATTAGAAAAATGGGGGCGAGCAATCCCCGAAGGCGCTACAAAACCATATGGTGCATGGGGCGCTCTCAAGATGATAATCAGCAGGATATTTGAAAAAGGTTTAGGACATGCCCTTGAAGTGTTGATACTTGATGTGGCATTCCAGCGCAGGACATACAGGCGCAGGAAACTTGAATGGTTCATGCATATCCTGATCTTCTGGGGCTGGATCGGATTGTTAATATTGACTATTGTTGCCGCAGCAGCTGAATTCTATGGGCCTTTTGCCCTTGGAGCAGGGCCTGAATTCTTCATCAATATGTGGAAATCCCTGGAGCTTCCCAATGACATTTTCGGTTATATGCTCGTTGCAGGCATTATTATCGCCATAGGAAGAAGATTATTCTCAACCGGGAAAGATGTTCAGGCCCGCAACGCGGATGTCGACTGGATATTGATTATTGGCCTGCTAATTGTCGTAATCACAGGATTTTATGCACAAGCTATCCGTGAGACAGCAGGTCTTGAAAGGGCTGTAATCTCAGTATATGAAGCGAAAGCTCCAGGATTTTTTGATAATATAACTGTGCTATTCCATGAGGTCTTTACCCTGCTATTCTGTGTTGCTTATCTTCCATTTAGCAAGTATTTCCATATGATAACAGCACCCCTGACCATTCTTGTCAACCAGGGAGGCGAGTAAATTGGCTAAAGAGAAACCTTCATTAAACACGGTAAATTTCACTGCAGCACAGTTGATGGAATTTGATGCATGTACCCGGTGCGGCGAGTGTGTAAAGTACTGCCCGACCTTTGATGCAAGGGATAAGAACCAGGACATCGAACCAAGAGATAAGATCCTGCGGTGGCGGGCTTTTATGACCAAGAGTTATGGTCTGAAAGCAAGGCTTTTCGGGCCGGAAAAAATTTCTCCTGAGGAAATAAAGAAGTTCACAGATGACCTGTATAATTGTACTACGTGCGGTATGTGCGGAACAGTATGCCCTGCGGGTATCAACACTATCGAACTATGGGAATCCACAAGAGCGAACCTTGTAAAACACGGAACCGGTCCTTTCGGCAAGCAGAGCCTTTTCCCAAAACTCATTGAAGAAGGGCATAATCCATACATGAAGCAGCAAAAAGACCGCCTTGCATGGATGACACCTGATATCAAGATAGCCGAAAAATCCGATATTGCATATTTCATAGGATGCACAGCAGGATACAACCAGCAGGTTCTGGGTGTCAGCACTGCCAGGATATTGAATAAGCTCAATGTACCGTTCATGGTCCTTGGAGAAGATGAATGGTGCTGCTCTTCGGCCCTTATAAGAACAGGCCAGCAGCATATAAATGATACCCCGAAGAAAGCCGCGATTCATAATGTTGAAGCACTGAAAGCAAGAGGCGCAAAGAGAGTCATATTTGCCTGCGCCGGATGTTTCAGGGCAGCAAAGATCGACTGGCCGCGTGCTTATGGAAAAGCGTTGCCCTTTGAAGCGATCCATATGTCCCAGTTCCTGGCAGAGCAAGTTGAGGCCGGGAAGATAAAGTGGGAAAAGAGCCTTAACAAGACAGTCACTTACCATGACCCATGCCATCTTGGAAGACATGTTGGTGTGTTCGAAGAGCCCAGGAAAGTCATAAAAAGCATGCCTGGAATCAAACTTGTGGAAATGAAACGAAACCGCAAGGAACAGAGATGCTGCGGCGCTGGCGGAGGCGTAAAAGCAGGTATTCCCGACCTTGCACTCGGCGTGGCAAAAGCACGTGTCACTGATGCAAAAGAGACAGGTGCAGAAGCATTGATAAGCACATGCCCGTTCTGCAGGAGAAACCTCCTTGATGGCAGGAATGAACTCAAACTTGACATGAACGTGGACGACCTTGTAGTTCTTACAGCTAATTTGATGGGTCTGAGTACCGATGTCAAACCACCCGCACCGGGCGCTCCAATGGAATCCATAAGCGACCTTTTCAGGACGCAGACGATCCCGCCCAAACCACCGGCAGCTCCGAAGGTGGAAGCACCAAAAGCTGCGGAAGCACCGGTAGCTGCACCAGCTCCGAAAGCTGAAGCACCCAAAGCTCCTGTAAAAGAGGCTCCGAAAGCTGAGGCAGCCCCGAAGGCAGAACCGCCTGCGGCAAAGGAAGCTCCAAAAGCCGCACCAGTCGATAAGAAGTAGGTAGATATTTTACCTACCATTTTCTTTTTTATTTTTGGTAATCAAAATCCTTTAACCATTGGACATATATTTCTGATGGATTACCATGAACACCATGAACCTGACAGACCTCTTAGCGGCACATAAAGAATCCTTCAAACAGAGATTTATCGAAGCACTGGCAGAAAAGAATTCAATGACAGTTGATGAGGTAAAGGTTGATTTCAAGTCTTTTATCGAGCAATTTGCAGGTGAAAGGTACAACCAGGTTTCACAGGTTGTCAAAAGGATAAATGAAATAGAAATCCCTGTTTTCCTGAATATCAGGCGCGACAGGATGCGAGAGGATAAATGCAAGATATGTGAGGGCAATGAGCCAAACATACTTGAAATCAAAGAAAAATACGGGAATAAGATAGAGATATTTGAAGTGATCGAGGATAGGCCTGAAGGTTTGTTATACCAGGTTATCTTCCATGAAGAAGCAGAAGAGAAGAAGCTCCCCCTGACAGCAATAATCAACGGGGGAGAACTTATTAAGTTCTGGGCAGGTAAGACCGTGGAAGCTGCGGTATACGAACGATATATCAACAAATGTTTTGCAAAAGGTTAATATATCGTGAGCATGATTTAACCTATACGATCATGATATTTAGGAGGTGAACAAAAATATGTGCAGTGTCGGTGATGTAATGAAGATGGAATGTGATGATGTGTTATCAGCAAAATATTATAAATGTGCTGATTGTAACAATGAGTTCAAGGGCATCGGGAAAAAAGTGATCTGCCCGTCATGCCAGTCAAGCAAAACGAGCCTTATGTTCCCGGAAGAATGATCCCTTTAAATAAAACGGAATTGCTCCTTGTCCGGGGAAAAGAAGGAACCCTCGGAATAGTTAAAGTAGGAGAAGATAAACAATTCTTCCTGGAAACGGATAAAGAGGAAATAATACTTGCCCTTGAACCGGAGGATTTGATTATAGCGTCAGGTTTTGGGACTGATGACACCATAATAAAAGGCTTAAGATGCATTCTTTTTATGATACGTGAAGTGGGGTCGCCTTTTATTGCCCTTCCTAAAAAGCACCCTGCATCAAGACGCTTAAAGATCGTTGTTTCTGCCGGTGACAGGACGCGGGTAAGCTGCAGCATAATGCCTGGAACACATCCCGAACAGGACGTCTTATGCGGCCCGGGTGATTTTGACGGTGTTGAGATATCAGGGGTTAAAGGCGGGGTTGAGTTTAAGAACCTTAAAGATGGGAATTTTGAGAAAATCCCGTTTGATATTTAATTTTTCAACGCCTTTCGCAACGCTTCGATAGATGGCGGCGCTCCGACAAAAGCGCATTTGTGATCAATGAATACTGTTGGGACGGCCTTAACACCATAAAGCGCAGCTTTAGCAAAACCCTGCGGGGTACCTGTTGAAATCTCAAACGCCTGTACACCCTGTGTCTGCGAGGCAACTTCCTTTGCCATCGCAACAGCGGTGGGGCAGTGGGGACATGTCGGTGATGTAAATACCTCAATCACAATCTGGCGTTTCGGGGTAACAGCATCCTGCTGGCGCTTCATCAGTTCTTCAAGTCTTTTCTTTTTTATCTGTGCAAGTTCATCATCTTCGTTCATACATCCTCTTATCTTTTCTCAGGATTTAAATCTCTATATTTTCTCCTGACCAGTAACATTCCTATTACAATACTTATTAAGCCGACAGATAACCCGAATATTAAAGAAATCATTATAATTGTTCCTCCGATAATTATGCTAAATACCGATGAAAAATTGAAAATATAGATCAAAAGCATGAACGGAAATAAGATGAATTCAGCACCGAGTCCCATAAAGGTCCAGCCGAGTATCTTTTTCTCGTTGGGAAGACGGTTTAATTTTTTAAATATGAGAGGTATTGCAACAATTAATGAAATTATAAAAATCAAGAGCAGAGTAAGTTTTTGAACAGGAATTGAAAAATAGGATATTGGGAAAGCGGTTAGAAGAACAAGAAGAATTGCCAGTCCTGATGTTAATACGATTGCGCACCCTGCTGTGAGTATCGATTTTCGTGTTAGATACATTTCAATCTTTCTTGATGTTAGATTTTGTCCATATTTTTTGTCGTTTTTTTAATAGGTGTAATTAGGTCTAATTCAACACTTGTAGAGAATTTTTTATTGGCCATCTTAGGTATATTGATAATTAACATTATGAAACTAATCCTACTTTCTTGATCAAAGAAAAAATTTTGGAGACCGTTTCAAATCATGTTGGTAGTTAGGCCAAAGTGCAACACATTTTATGGTTGACCTAAAACACGCTATATTTCGCATAAACTTTCATTGCATTTGTTGGTAGTTATCTTCAATATGGGGTTTAGTGACTGAAGGAGATCGGGATTTCATGCTCGGAGAAGTATAGTGAAACTAAAGAAACATTATGTATGAAAGATTAAAATAGCTTTAATACTAACTTGACATTGTCACATTAGCCACTCTATTATATTTTGATTGCCCTCTTAAATATGGGGAGTACATATTAAGATATTTTTCAAACTTATAAGAGAGGACATAATACAGGCAAGGATCGAATTAAAGATCTACCATAACTATTTCATAGAACGTTTTAAGACCAGAACACGCAAAGTTATTGAGCAATCCAAGAAATATCTCTATGGCTGCTTGACCGTACAAAAAAGGGGGACTATGACAGAAATAGCAAAGACTGTTCCGAACTGCAATAATCAATCACTCCAGCACTTTATATCAGATTCGTTATGGGACGAAAATGGTCTCATACACGACATTCAGGACCGTTTGGTTGAACTGATCGGTGACAAAGAAAATGGCTCTCTTCAGTTAGACGAGTCAGGATTTCCAAAACAAGGCGATAGTTCAGCAGGAGTGCAAAGGCAATACTGTGGACGACTGGGAAAAATAGAAAACTGCCAGGTAGGAGTTTTCCTGGGTTATGTAAACAATAACAAGAGGATATTAATGGATAAACGTCTTTACATTCCTCAGGAGTGGGTAGATGATATCGAACGCAGAAAGAAATGCGGCATCCCGGATGATCTGGTTTTTAAAACCAAAGCTGAGCTTGGGCTGGAAATGATACTTGATGCCAAAAGACGAGACATCCCTTTTGGTTGGATTGGGATGGATTCTTTTTACGGGCAACAACCATGGTTTCTTGCTGAACTTGAAAAAGAGAGGATTGTTTATATTGCTGACATACCCTGTGATACAAGAGTATGGTTGAACAGACCTGATGTTGGAGTACCCCAAAATGGAATCCGAGGACGGAATCCAACAATCGAAAAGGTTCTTAATAATGATAGTAACCCGATACGAGTAGATAAGTTAGCAAACGAATTAGACCCTTCACAGTGGCAAAGGGTATATCTTAGGAATTCTGAACGAAAAGAAATGTGGTGCAAGCTTGCATATCTGAGGGTTTTTCCAGTCACGGATAAATTGCCGGGTGAGGAGTGCTGGCTTGTTATTCGAAGTAATGAGGGGGAAACTGAGACAAAATACCAGTTCTCAAATGCTTCGATCGATACAAGCATTGAGAGAATTGGAAAAATGTCTTGCAGCCGTTACTGGATTGAGCGTGCCATTGAGGATGCTAAAGGAGAGGTAGGTTTAGCAGATTATGAAGTCAGAGGTTATATTGGCTGGAATCATCATGTGGCTATGGTTTTTATGGCAATGCTGTTTCTTCTTGAGATGCAGGACAAATGGGAATTGAAAGCACCACTACTTACTATTAGGGATGTGAGGGAGATTTTTGAAGTTATTATGCCTAAAAGAAAGGTGACGGATAAAGAAATCTTAAAATTGATCAAGAAAAAACATAAAGCACGGGACTCAGCAAAATTATCTCACCATAAAAGAGGGAGGTAATCTGACAAAGTCAAGCTAATTAAAGGTTCGATATTAAGAGAATTTTACAACTTAAGAGACAATATTATGAATGAAATATTAGATTCCCCTGAAATCGAAAAACTCTCAACCATTATCGAGGAAGCTATACGCTCAACAGAAGAAGGTATAAAAAGATTTGTTGAGCCAGCCAAAGGAACTCTTAATAGAGCAAAAAGCAAGCAACACCAAATAGTTTTTGGACGAAGAGGTTCGGGCAAATCAAGTCTTTTAAGAAAAGCAGTTAGTGACCTTAAGAAAGACCGACGCCCGATTGCTTACATTGATCTTGAAACATACAAAGGACATAGTTTTCCAGATGTTCTAATAAGTGTATTAATAGAATCATTAACGAAGTTTGAAATTGTGCTCAATGAACTTGCATTATCTGATGATAAAAAATTTTCTTTTGTTGAAAAGATTTGTCAAAAGATTTTTAGAAATAAAAAAAATCGTTCAGGTATGGATAAGAAAAAGGCTAAAGAGATTTCAGTATCCCTTGATGAACAGATTAAAAAACTTAAAGAACTGCTTCATTCAGCCGATGAAATTGAAACCGAAAAAACAGTTAAATTAGATAAAGAAAAATTTAAGGAAAATGAACTTAAAGCAGGTACTGATAACAAAGGATTTGCTTTAGAGGGTAAATCTGCTGGTAGTGAGAAAGAAACAGCAAGTGAAGAAGTAAAAGAAGCTTTTCACAGGAAAAAATTTGATTTTCTTCTTAGAAACATCAAAGAATATCAGAATCTTTTCCATCAAATTTCTGAACTCAGTAGTGGTGATTCTTACATTTTTTTGGATGATCTTTATCATATACGTCGAAATGACCAAGCAAATGTTATAGACTACTTTCACAGGATTGCCAAGGGAAATAACCTATGGCTCAAAGTTGGGACAATACGTCATAGATCTCTGTGGTATATCCATAGTGATCCTCCAGTAGGAGTCAAAATAGGAGATGATGCGGACGAAATTGATCTTGATTTAACATTGGAAAGCTATTCTCAAACAAAGCAATTTCTCGTTAAAATATTAAATGGTTTTTTAATTGAAAGTGGAAAAATCTCAATAGACCAAATCTTAAGTGAAGGAGCAGTTGATCGACTCGTTCTGGCAAGCGGAGGAGTTGCCAGAGATTTCTTAGGTGTCTTCAGAAAATCTATCGACGTGGCACGTGAACGAGGAAGAAATCATAGAGGCGAAAAAATTGGAGCGGAAGATGTGAACGTTGCAGTAGGAAAGTATGAATCAACTAAAAAAGAAGAATTCAAAAGAGATACTCTTGAAGACCAAGTAAAACTCGAAAGTGAATGGCAAAAAATACGTAATTTCTGCATTAATCAAGCAAAGGCTAACTTGTTCTTATTGGATATAGATGAAAAAACAGAAAACATTAAACATATTCATGAACTTGTAGATTTACGATTAATCCATAAAGTCAAATCGCGTGTAACTGTAAGCGCTTGTCCTGGAAAAATATATGAAGCATATATGTTAGATGTTAGTCAATATACAGGGGCTCGTAAAATACGCGGTTTTAAAATGATCGATTTTTGGCTACAGTCATCAATTGAAGAATTACGTAGAAAATCTATGATTTATGACCCAACTGTTAATAATTAAAAATTGTAAGAGAATTTATTAATAAATACCATTATATTTATCGTACAAACCGATGGTAATGCCAAGGCTATGACCATCCATATTGATGCTCTGATCGGTAAAAAACAGATAAAACTTCACATTCATTAACTATTGTTCTCCTCGAATAATTTCATACAGGATTATTATTTTTCATCATGGTCTCCTCGGTTCATGCTTTGAATATTGGGTATAACCCCGGGCAAGAATAACTCATATCCCTCTGGTTTATAGGTATTAAGCATATCTTTAAACCCACATTCCGTACCCTTAACTCTTAGAAATTTTAATTTAAGTCTATTGTCTTTGCATCTCGATTTAAAATTATTATTTTAAATATACTCAATTAAAATATTAATCGTTAAATGCGAAAATATGCCCATTTTCCGCATTTTGTATAAAAAATATACGCGGTTAAATTTTAAAACCAAGCGCAGTAAAATTATTTTTCACTTCCTAAAAAGGGTACGGAATATGGGTTTAAACTAGGGCGAAATCTTATACTTTCCACGCTTTTTAATTCCAATATCGTCAGTTATAGATTCGATAATACCTTTATTCAGTAATGATTTCTTTAAATTCCTGATTTCCCAACAGATCTCAAGAATATCAACATCTTTTAGACAGTAAATAATTTCTTCCTTAATACCAGTAGCTATAGATGTTTTTTTACAATATCCTCCAAACTGAGATCAAATCTTCTTATCCATTTAGATATTTTATCCTGGTCCCGCATTTGTTTATGGACCAAATCAATTATTCGATTAACATCCTCAGAAATTTCTGTTTTATCAAAAGAAAATATAGACCGCACGTATTCCATAAGATAGTAAATTCGAACCAGAGGTTCTGAGTGAAAACTGACGCTGTGAAATACTGGGTTAGTAGTTCTTAATCTTTCTTAATATTATGTTTTATCCATATTTTTTGACATTATTTTAATAGGTGTAATTAGTTTTAATTCAGCACTTATAGAGGATTTTTCATTGGTCATGTTAGGTATATTGATAATTAACATTATGAAACTAACCATACTTTCTTAATAAAAGAAGAAATTTTGGATATCGTTTCAAATAATGTTGGGAGGTCTAAAAACAAGCTATAAGTCCAAGGTTTGTGACTGTATCCATACTCATTTTGTGCATCGTCTTGAACTGAAAACCGGCACATTATAACCATATAAATATCACGGACATCTATTGTTAGACATCCTAAGCATCGTTAACATATTGCTGTTAGCCGTAAGAATATTTACATCAGTTGTACAGAAATCCCTATCATTAGTGACAAGAATGAAATTATTGGCCTTACAGATTTCTCTGAATATGAGATCATTAAAGTCATAAGTTCCGGATTTATATTTAGAATTTATGATTTCCATATCAATTGATTCTAAACCGGAATCAAATCGTTTTGACCATCTTAGTATTTTTTCTATGTTAATTGATATTTCTTCCGCAACATTCAGATATTCAGGAGTTTCTCTAAACTTTTTAAATTCATTTGTTTTAAAATTAAGCACTGTTCTTTGCTGATTAAATTCAAGACGTGCCCAAGAATTGACTACTTCCGAAATTATTAGGCTGTTTGTGTAAATATCAATGTTGTTTTTGATTAATTTATAAAACAGAGAAGAGCATGGTGTTTGGGTCCAATGTGCAGGTGATGGACCATATATGGCCAACCAAATATTAGCATCAAAAAATAACCTATCTCCAACATTCGGAGAATAATCGTTTATGTGCGTAATTTTAGTTACCACTGTCATCACCAAGAGCAGCATCAGCAACTTTTATGAAGTGTTTTGGATCTTCAAAAAAACTTTTTGCTCGATCAACTACTCTCTTTAAAATGACCATGTCATTTTTAGGCATATCAGTAACGGATAGTTTTGATTTGATATAATCTTCCTTAAAATTACCGTAAAGTTGACCAATGGCATTATTCAAAAATGCTGATGTTAAATCCGTAACACCATCGAATGAAAGTATGATTTCCTTTTTATTGGAAAGGGCATCAAAAATAACATCATATACTTTTTTCCCATCTTTATCAGTAACACAGATTCTATCCCCTACTATTTCAACTACATTAATTTTTACTATATTATTCATTATACACCTATACGTCTCATTAATTAAAATATGTTTTCATAATTTTCAGACTCAAGATAATAAAAGGTAGAATCTGCCGTGTTTATTTCTATATTCACTGCAGTCCCCGGAAAATCAGAAACAAATTTTTTTAAATTTGTTTTTCCATTCGAAAATTCCCAATACCCGTTGTAGGTTACAATTTGCATTTTTCCTTTGTTTTTTTCAATGAATTCCTTTATCAATTTTAATCCCAATCCACCTGGAACGCCACCCCTTTTAGTTGTCTTATTTTCTTCCATTGCCCAAACTATAGCCTCTTCAGGCGATAAATCTAAATTCATTATTTTATTTATATTTCCATGAAATCCAATGCCTAAATCAACAATTGAAAAATCAAGACGTTTTTGGGAAGGAAAATGTTGACCACATGCAAATATGTAATCCGTTTCTGAATGAAGGACCGAGTTTCCAAATATTTCGTATAGACTTTCTCTGAATTTTCTGAGGAGCTCTTTACTCATTCTCGGAATTCCATGTTTATTATTCCCAAAATGAGTTTCAACATATTTTTTGAACGCATTATCCTCATTTACATCAAATTGGAAATATTCAATAGTAGATTTATAATTATCTAGTTTAGGAGGGGTAATAAAACCAACTTTGTCAAAAAATTTGTTTTTCTGCAAGATTTCCATAACCGAATCTGTAACATTAAGAGTAATAATATTTTTATTTTTTATAAATGATAAAATCGCCCCAAAAGGAGCACACATGTTTGCATCAAACCAATGGGGCATTTCTACTATTAACTCATCTCCGGAATTTATTGTTTTTATTTGCTTGTGGAGATTTATAATTCGCTGAAATCCACTGTAATTACTTATAAGTTCTCCCTTACCTGCTGATATGCGCATAAATATAAACTCCGTAAAACAAAATGAATGTGGCTGCATTACTCTGACTTAGATAAAATAGTTTTTGGTTTATTGCTTTTTATGAACCTATCGATTTAAATTACACAAATTTAGAAGTATTTTTTTTATCACTAATCTAACAAAAATCCATCTCCCCACCCTGACGGTCAATTATTGTATATGAGTCAAGACGGGGAACGGGGCGCCCACCACCCGGCGCGCCGCCAACGGTTCTGCTTGCCGAATCCCTGCGAGGACGGTGTTGGGCGACAGTCCTGTGCCGGATGCCCGGACATTCGCGGTTTATGTGATATCTCACGCTGTCCCTTTCCCTAAAGAGGATTCGAAAAACTAATACCGCCCTTTCGTTCATGCAAAAAGAAATCTGTCCCCTGCGCCCGCAAATGCTATGCGCCCAGGGTTTGCCCTGCGGGAATACTTGACCGCCTGCAGGCGGAATCGGGTAAGTCATGGATTATAGGGACTCCTGCAATAAGGAAAAAGCGAAATTTCTATTATCCCAAAAACCTATAACTTTACAAAAGAATCTATATCTTTGAATGGATTCATTAAATACACAAAAGATTATCGAGATTCATTATAAAATTATTAAGAGATATGGAGGAGAGCAAGGGATTCTTAAATTATAAAATGGTTAAAAAGAAATACCAGCACTACATCTGAGCAAGTCGTTTAAGCAACTTGTCGTTATAGTTCATACTGGCATCTAAAAGATTAATATCTTCATCAGTAAGTGCTCTACACTTTTTTTCTTTGGAATCCTTATTAATTTTTTTCTCAGTCATATTATCAATATATAATTTCAATATAGATAAAAGACGTTTATGTCTTTTTTGGAGAAATTTTGAGGGGAGTTCTGAGGGAAAGCTGACTTTATAACATGCTGAGTTAGTGGTACTTATTCGTTCTTTATATTAGATTTTATCCATATTTTTTGCAGTATTTTTAATAAATATAAGTCGTTCGAAATTATAACATATGGATTTTTCATCGATCAAGATCCTACATTCTTGATTTTTGTAAAAATCATCAATATCCAAGTTATTATTAATGCCATTTAGAATTACTTCCGCTAAAGGGAGAGGAATAAGAATTGGGCTGACAGAATTTAAAAATGATTGTCCACCAAAACGTAACAAACATTCTTTGTTGATTCTGTAGCGTATGATTCCACGGAAGAATATTGCAACATGCCTTCATGTTCTCAGTGTTTCCGGTAGATCTTTTTCCTGTGACCTGCTTCTATCACCAGGACCAGCAAATGCTCATTTCCTATGTAAAGGATAGCCCGATATTCACCAATGCGGTGAGTATATAAAGGGTTCTTTTGCGCCCCTTTGATCTTTTTTACATGAGGATAAGGGTCATCTTTTATTCTGTTGATTGATCGGATTATGCTCTGTGCGATATCCAGAGGTAATTTTTTGAGATCTTTTCTTGCTTTTGAAGTATATTCGACCCTGTAACTCATTTCAGGTCAAAATCTTTCATGATCTCTTCTTCGGAATGCAGGCGCCCGTGTTTTATATCTTCGAGGGCTTCTTCGATTCCCTTTATCGCCTCATCGCTGAGGGGTTCTTCATCTATTGCCAGGTTTGTCAATCTTTCTATAATGGAATTATACGATTCGCGCGGATGAGATTTCAGAGAGGTAAGTTTATCCTTTACCCGTGGATCTATACATATCGTTGTGGTAGCCGTCATATAGGTACCTATAGTAATTTATATATATTATAATCATCGGTAATTGATCCTCATTGGCGTCTCTATACCTCAGAGCTTGTCTGAATATTTATTTTGGACAGGATTTACAGGATGGACAGGATTAATTTCCATCCTGTAAATCCTGTAATCCTGTCCAGGAACGCATCTGAATACTCACTCATAACCAATTATGTGCATCGAATCGGTGTGTAAACCAACTGCTGGTAAAATTTCCAGACAAGCTCTCAGTGCCTCTGCGGCTCATTTATGCTCCACTCGTTAGATCGGATCTATTGGATGGGCTCTTTCTCCACCCAGGTTATATATATGAGTAAATTCTAAGAATTATTGTGTACAGAAATGTATCATAGCGATAGAAATCGCTTAAATGAGTGAGGAGAAATGTATGGCACAATATGTAGCAGGATCGCCGCATACTTCGGAAGATCAAAAGAGGAAAGACTCTAATAAATTCGCTTTCGAACGGAAATCCGGAGAATATACTGGCTGGGCATATATAGATGCATATATAGATGTAAGCAGCGAAAAAAGCAGGGCGAGATAAAAGCAGTACAGCATCTTATAAACTTCACCCGGATAAATTTAGCTCCGGCTGGTAATCTTATTGTTTTGTTCTTAAGATGGTTTTTTAGCTTATACTTATGAATATGGGAAACCAGGCATAAATATGACACAAGAACGGATTTTACGTATTGAAGAGGTCTGTATGCAGTATAACTGTCAATGCCGTTGAAAGAGGCCCTCAGGAACAATCAGCCTGTATAGGATATTCAAGATTAGTCTTTCTTTATATGCACATCCATCTGGTTAAATGGCATCTCAATCCCTTCATTTTTAAAGCGAATGAAAATCTCCCTGAAAACCCGGTCAATAATGGGATGCCTGTCATCATAATGTCTTACCCATACAATCAATTCGAAGTTCTGGGACGACGAAGCATATTCAGTAAAGCGGACAGAAGCCTCAGGTTCTTTCAGGATAAGTGGTGTTTTACCTGCAATTTCAAGAAGGATTTTCTCCACCTGTTTTGGATCAGTACCATATGCAACGCTGACAGGTATCTTTACCCTTACCGAGGCATCAGGGACTGCATAATTAATTATCTGCTCATTGATTACTTTGGAGTTGGGAATTGTGATAATGGTATTATTAAGTGTTTTTATATTGGTATATCTGGGTTTTATTTCGTAGACATCCCCATAGACCCCGCCCATTTCCACCCTGTCCCCGACTTTATAAAGCTGGTCAAGGGTGATGGTGACGCCCCCGAATACGTTTGAAAGCAGGTTCTGGGCTGCAAGCGCGATGGCCAGACCCAGGATTCCCATACCTGTGATGAACGCTGTTATATTATATCCGATATTCAACAGGGCGGTCATAATACCAAACAGCCAGATAATGTAAGTTACTGACATATCTGCAAGGGCCACGAGCCTGTCATCCATGTCTCCCTGGGTCTTCGCTGCAATATCATAGCCATACTCTTTAATGATCCTCTTTGCCAGAGATGCAGCTATCCATGTTATAAAAATAGTGATAATAAAGCGCCTGTACATGTAACCCTGGTCATATCTATTTATCAGGCCTGCCAGATAGGGGGTCTGGTGGATGGCATAATAAATGCCTGCAACAATAACAAGTATGTAAAGCGGTCTCCCGATTGCATGAAGAATAATATCATCAAGTTTTGTATTTGTCTTTTCGGCTCTTTTTTGAAGGATCTTTATTATAACACTTATTGCAGCAGCTATTACCAGACTGATGCCCAGTGTTATTAATGGTTTAAGTAATGGCGGTATTTCCATATCGATTTCCCGGATGAATAAAGGATTTAAATATGTTCTCCCAGAATAATCACAAATTACTTATATGTTATCATCACTCTGGATGAGGTGATATCATGAAAAAATTATTAATTCTAATATTAGCAGCTGGAGTATTATTGAGCGGCTGCGTGGATAAAACAGCACAAACAGTAAAAAAGGGGGATAATATTTCCGTTAATTATGTTGGAAGCTTCGAGAACGGAACAGTTTTTGATACTTCTATTGAAAGTGTTGCTAAGACTAACGGTTTGTTTACTCCCGGTGCGACTTACGAACCGTTGAATTTCACTGTAGGAAAAAAATCAGTCATAGAAGGATTTGATGAAGGGGTTGTCGGAATGAAAGTGGGAGAGACCAAAAAATTAACAATTCCTCCTGAAAAAGCGTATCCTGTTAATCCCGGACAAATCTATGCAAGTCCAATAATAATTGATGTCCCGGTAAATAATACGGTTAAAAAGGGAGAGGTACTTCCGTTAGATCAATTTGAACAATTTTTTGGTGAAAATCATACTGTGGGCGAATCCCTGCAAATTCCAAATACAAATATCAATATAACTATCAATAATATCTCATCTGAAGTGTCATTTACCTATGACTTTAAACTGGGATCCAATGTATGGGATGCAAGAGCCCCATGGAATCAAACAGTAATAAAAATTGATGAAAAGAATATTACGTTAAGATCAAATGTTAAGAAAAACCAGGTTATACAGGAGCCAGGTTATCCCTTTACCACGACAGTTACTGATATAAATGATACAAATATCACTTTAAGACGTAACCCGATCCCTGATACAACAGTGGAACTTCCCAGTATGTTCGGCCAGATGATCCCCACAAAAATCAGTTTCAATGAGACATCTGTAATTTTTGACCAGAACCCTGAAGTTGCAGGAAAAACCCTTATCTTCAATGTAACATTGGTCTCGATAGATAAATGAGATAATGCAAAAAGAAGAAAAAATAGTGATCGTACTGCTGATAATGGCAGTCCTTTCACTTATTATCGGTTATTTTGGTTTTATTCCGCAGGTTGCCGCATATCCAGAAGATTCCAGGATCGGGGAGAAAGTATATGCAGAAGGAACGATCCTCTCAAAACAGATGACAGCAAAAGGGGATAACCTGATCCTTTCAATTTCAAATCTCAATATCAAAGTATTCATCTCAAAAGACAATGGGGCAAAAGAAGTGTATGATAATTTGAAAATAGGTGACAAAGTACGTATTAATGGTAAAGTCGCAGAATATAAGAATGCACGAGAGATCGTAGTTGAAAGCGCAAGTGATGTAACAAACCTGTAATCTGGCAATCAATTTTTTAATATGTAAAACCATATTAATTGGTATGAGCATCAAAACCGAGGCTCTTACCAAAACATTCGGTAAAATAACCGCTGTTAGCGAATTGAACCTCGAAGTAAAAGAGGGTGAGATATTCGGGCTTCTTGGCCCCAACGGCGCTGGGAAAACAACTCTTATCTCAATGCTGTGCACTATTTTAAAACCCACATCAGGAAGAGCCTGGGTCAATGGTTTTGATATAGTCAAAGAACAGGGAAAGGTGAGAAAATCAATAGGTATCGTCTTTCAGCAGGCAAGCGTTGATGACCTTCTGACCGGACGGGAAAATCTCGCTCTTCATAACCTGCTTTTTGAAGTCCCAAAAGCTGTAAGGTCGCAGCGTATTGATGAAGTCCTGTCTCTTGTGAATCTTGAAAAAAGGGCTGATGACTTTGTAAATACTTATTCAGGCGGAATGCGAAGGCGTCTGGAACTTGCCCGCGGGATAATGCACCATCCTAAAATCCTTTTCCTTGATGAGCCTACACTTGGTCTTGATCCGCAGACAAGAGAGCATATATGGGAGTATATAAAAGACCTTGCGCAGAAAGAATGCATGACAGTTTTACTTACAACTCATTATATGGAAGAAGCAGAGCAGCTTTGCGACAGGGTTGCAATCATCGATTATGGAAAGATTGTCGCGTTAGATTCACCTGTTGCCCTGAAGAAAAAGATAGCAGGGGATGTGATCAGTATCAGACAAAAAACACCTGATATCGAAAGAATCAGGAAACTTGATTATGTTATTAAAGTTGAGGAGAAAGAAGGGGTACTTCTTATTTCCATAAAGGATGCAGGCAAACATCTCCAGGATTTGCTTTTAAACACAGGTCCGATTGATTTTGTGGAGGTAAGAAGAGGAACGCTAAATGATGTATTCTTGCATTACACAGGCAGGGATATCCGTGAAGCAGAGGCTGAAGGCGGATTCTGGGAAAGGGTGATGAAAAGATGAGCGAGATAGAAGGTATATATGCAGTCTGGCTTCGGGAAGCAAAAATCTATATTCGTGAGAAAGAGCGGCTTATTTCATCGGTCATCTCGCCGCTTCTCTGGATATTCGGGTTCGGGGCAGGTCTTGGCTCAACAGTCGAAAAAGTCAGCGGGTATCCGTATCAGATATTTATCTATCCCGGGATAATGGTCATGACAGTATTATTCACATCGCTTTTTTATGGCGTGTACATTATCTGGGACAGGAAACTTGATTTCTTAAAGGAAGTGCTTGTTGCGCCCATATCAAGAGCAAGCGTATTTGCGGGAAAGATGCTGGGCGGGGCAACTGATGCAATGGTGCAGGTGGTATATCTCATAATTATAGGATTTTTTATAAGTATTCCCTTTACCCCTCTTGTGATCGTAGAAGCGTTCCTGATGCTTCTCCTTATCTCAATAGCAATGGTGAGTATAGGTCTTGTAATAGGAGCGAACCTGAAAAGCCCCGAGGGTTTCAGCCTTGTGATTAACTTTGTAATGTGGCCCATGTTCTTCTTCAGCGGCGCTCTTTTCCCTGTGAACAATCTTGCGCCCTGGCTTTCTGCTGTCACTTATATCAACCCGCTGACCTACGGAGTGGATGCCATGCGCGGTATCATCCTGGGGATAAACCATTTTCCAATCCTGCTGGATGCCGGGGTGCTGGTATTGTTTGCGGCTATCATGATGGAGATCGGTATACTGAGTTTCA
This sequence comes from Candidatus Methanoperedens sp., assembly GCA_012026795.1. Taxonomy (NCBI): domain Archaea; kingdom Methanobacteriati; phylum Methanobacteriota; class Methanomicrobia; order Methanosarcinales; family Candidatus Methanoperedentaceae; genus Candidatus Methanoperedens; species Candidatus Methanoperedens sp. The sequence continues at coordinate 23,838 of VEPM01000021.1, read as the reverse complement.
GGAAAATGTAACACTTTTTGATTAATCGAAATATCATGCTCATTTTCTAACCGGATATTTAATATAATATAATATATTATTAGATGGGTCTGAGGTCGAATAAATATGAATAATGAGGCACAAATTGATGAAGAGAGAAGATGCAGACGGCTATGTCCGGATTGCCCGATGAGAACTAAGAATGATATGACAGATACAATAGATCCGGATCATTGTTAACCTGGCAGGATGAGAGTATGAAATATACTATCGGGGATGCTGTAAGATTCAGACTTGAATCAGGTGAAGTACAGGAAGGAAATATTCAATTTATCGAAAAGGGGAATTCTGAAGAAATATATTATATAAACAGCTCCAACAGATGGGCTTATAAAATATCCGGGAAAAAAATAATCTCATAAATCACAAATCCGGACAGGTTCGATGTGGGTAACGAATTTATATTATAAATACATAAAATGCCAGCATGGGAACTAAAAATGGATTTGGAAATGCACAAATTCTTGCATTGGCTGGTGGAATTGTATCTATAATAAGCGTCTTTTTACCATGGTACAGCGCAAAAGGAAGCATGTTTGGCGCGGCATCAAGCATATCTGTAAATGGTCTTGGCTATGCCAGCGGAACCGGGCTTCTGCTTGGCCTCTGGAGTGAGAAAGCAACATGGGAATTCCAGGGACTGGGAGTTCTTGCCCTGGGGATCGTCAGCATAGCTGTCAGTGTATTCCTCATGGAAAAAATCCGGAGTATGGCGATGTTAATATGCGGTGTCCTGATAATCGGTGGCTGGGTAGTAAATATAAGAAGTATCTGGGAATTCTCCGGCGACTTTATGGGCGCATCCATGCAATCAGGTGCAGGGTACGGCCTGTATATGGTTGCACTTGCAGGCACTATGGTTGCAGCCGGTGGATTGCTTGCATGGAGAGACTTTCAAAATTGACATCACTCTGGGAAAGCAAAATCATTTAAACCTTAACATCATATTATCCAATGATATTGGAATAAGCTGACAGGGGACGTTCGCTTAGTATGTCCGGGAATACAGAAATGGGAGTTGTCTGAATTTTCGGACGCTAAAATCCAAACATAAAATTGGAAGGAGAATGTAACATGGAAATAATCGAAGTCAAATGCGAGAATTGCAGCAAAGAAATATATATAAACCGTGAACAAGTCAGGGAAAAAATGTTCTGTACTCTGGGGTGCATGGATTCCTATAAAAGTCTCTCATCAACAAAAAGACATCACTAAAAAAACTTATTAATTACCTGTGCATACTTGGGGACATGATAGTTTCGATGACCCTGGAGCTTAAGGATATCCCCGGACAACTGGTGCTGGCGCTCTCGCCAATATCGGAATTCCACGGGAATATCATGAGCGTAGTTCACCAGCATGACGAGAAAACACCACGCGGATCAATACCTGTACAGATAACATTTGAGATAGAACACAGCGTATTGAACAAGCTTATTGACCGGCTTGAAAAAAGTGGTGTAAAAGTAGCAAGGGTCGGGGAAGAAAGATTAAGGTCAACGGTTTCTGTTGTTCTTATCGGGCATATCGTTCATTCTGATATGGGAGATACTATTGATAAAATTGATTCAACAGGATTTGCTGAAGTCGTGGATATGTCTCTTTCAATGCCAGCTATTGAAAAAACCTCATCAGCTTATCTTGTGATCAATGCAATCGGTGAAAAAGAGTTGGGCAAGGCACTTGATATAATGAGAGAAGTTGCAGCCAAGAAAGACCTTCTTCTGATAGAGCCTATTCGCCTGAATTCGGTGGGATCATGAGAATAATCAATATTTCTATAATCGGATTTGGCGCAGTAGGCCAGGGTGTCGCACGTTCCATTTTATCAAAGCAGGAATATCTTAAAAAAGAAGGAATTGACCTTCGCGTTGTGGGAATATCAGATTCAAGAGGCTGTGAAATAAATACCAAAGGAATTGATCTTGAGAGCGCGCTTTTAAGAAAAAAACAAAAAGGCTCAGTTGCAGACGGTTCGAAGAATGCACTTGATATCATTCGCGATGTAGAACATGATATTGTTGTTGAAGCCACTCCTACAAATATAAATAATGGGGAACCTGGACTCAGCAATATGCGCCTGGCATTCAAATCTGGAAAACATGTTGTAACATCTAATAAAGGCCCTTTAGCGTTGCATTTTAACGAATTGAAAGAGGCAGCAGAGGATAACGGTCTTTTCTTCAGGTATGAGGCAACTGTGGGCGGAGCAGTCCCGATTTTTAACCTTGTTCATGAAGCACTGGCAGGAAACACTGTCACCGGGATAGAAGGGATCTTAAATGGCACATGCAATTACATCTTGACGAGGATGTCCGAAGAAAGAATGCCGTATGATCTTGTTCTTAAGGAAGCGCAGGAACTGGGGATAGCCGAAACCGACCCTGCGTATGATGTTGAAGGTATTGATTCTGCGATAAAGCTTGTAATAATTGCAAACTCCATTTTCGGGCTTGATTCTACTTACAGGGATGTTGATGTTACGGGCATCACGAAAATAACGCCTGAAGCGCTTGAACTGGCTAACAGGAATAATTATGTCGTCAAACTTATCTGCGAAGCACGGGAAGGAAAACTCACGGTAGCGCCCCGGCTTGTTCCGAAACGCCATCCCCTTGCAGTAGGAGGAACGTTGAACGTGGCATCAATACTAACAGACCTTGCAGGAAGGATCACTATCAGCGGCAAGGGTGCCGGTTCGATTGAAACTGCAAGCTCAATCCTTAGCGATATCCTGTATATTGCCCGAAGTTCATGAAAGCTGTCCGCGTAAGTGCAGGAGAATCAGAATCAGTCCGCCAGAAACTACTTTCAGAATCGGCTCTTGATACAAACAGGAAGTTAGTGAAAAAGAATGGTTTTATTGAGATTCCTGTTATGGAATCATTTAAAACAGATGAATTTTTTTTGTTTGAGCAAGACAGACCTGAATATTATTTTCAGGAAAAAACACTCAGCAGCATCCTTAACATTCCTGACACTGAGAAAAAATTATTGCCGCGGGGATGGCAGGTCATCGGGAAAATAATAATTGTAACTCTTAATGAAAATCTGGAACATCGAAAAAAAGAGGTAGGGGAAGCATTACTCACACTTTATCCAAGATGTAAAACAGTGCTTCTTGACAGGGGTATAATCGGCCGGATGAGAGAGCCTCTGCGTGAGATCATAGCCGGGAGTTGCACTGAAACAATTCATAAAGAAAACGGTTGCTTTTTTAAGCTTGATACCATGCGGGTCATGTTCTCGCAGGGAAATCTTGCTGAAAAAAAACGAATGAGCAGACTTGGAAAGGATGAAACTGTCGTTGATATGTTCGCAGGGGTAGGTTATTTTTCAATACCCATGGCAGTCCACTCAAAACCCAAAAAAATAATTTCCATTGAAATAAACCCGGTTTCATTCGGGTTTCTGAAGGAAAATATCACTCTCAACAGGGCAGGGAATATCATTGTACCCATAGCAGGGGATTGTGCAGAAGTAACTCCCTGTGCAATAGCAGACCGCGTTATTATGGGATACCTGGATGGCCATGAATATCTCCCTCAAGGGATCAGCGCCCTGTTACCGGGAGGTATCCTGCATTATCATGAGGCTGTGCCGGAGGCTATTGAGCAGCGTCCCGCGGAGAGGATATTGGATGCTTCTAAGAGGCATGGAAGGAGTGCGAAGATAATCGGGATGCACAGGATCAAGAAATATGCGCCCGGGGTCTGGCATGTGGTTGTGGATGCGAGGGTGGATTAGTCTTAGTGTCCATAACTGATTTATATATGCAAATCAATCAAGTGGCGGTGGAAATTATGGATTTAAAAGATTATATTGAATTTGCAAACAAGAATCCTGCATGTTATCTTGCGACCGCAGACATTGACCAGCCCAGAGTAAGGGGGTTCCTGATGTGGTATGCCGATGAAAGCGGTTTTTATTTCCATACGGGGACTACGAAAAGTGTATGCAAACAATTACAGAAGAATCCAAAAATTGAAGTTTGCTTTATAGCCCCGTCACAGGACCCTGCGAAAATGAAGATGATGAGATTAGCGGGAAAAGTGAAGTTTCTTGATGATCTCAAACTCAAAGCGAGATTACTTGAGGAGAGACCTTTCTTGAAAGCAATTGGGACAGGAAAGCCTGATGACCCGCTCTTTGCAGTATTTAAAATATATACCGGGGAAGCATATTTCTGGACAATGGAAAACAATATGAGGGAATCAGAAACCGAGAAGATCAAGTTTTAGAAGATGTATTCTTTATTTTCCAGGGCATTATGAACTGCTTCCCTGATAATGTACCCTGCTTTGTGCAGGATAGTATCTTTGAGTTCGGTATCTCTTTCCATCCCGGCAGTGCAGGGATATGCATGGTGCGCCCCTGATATGACCTCATCAAGTTTGCTATCCACCGGAGTGTTCTTAAGTTTCTGTGCCACATAATATGCACATCCGCATGGCTGGCTGGTCAGGATCTGTACGGAAATAATTTTGTTATTCTGGACTGTAATCTTAAATCCTGGAAAGCCAATTCCAAATTGCCCTATAAAATCGTCAATTAAGGGATTATCACCTTTTTTAAGGGAGCAGAATGGTTTTGGCGCAGCAAATACAATTCCGGATTTTTCGCATTTTTCTTTTAACTGGTTCCTTAATCCTGGCGACAGCCAATTCGGTTCTTCAACAGGAGCTATTATCAAGCGTGTTCCGGAATCCTTTGCCATTACCGGGAGTTCGGTGATAATATCCGGGTGAAGGTTAATTGCCAGCAATATGTCGTTTTCCGGAAGAACATGGGGCAGGTATTTTTTTGGCTCTTCAATATATCCGGGCAGATCCAGGGGTTGTATATATATCCCGATAATGTTTTTTGAAAAATCCAGGTTTTTATTGTCCCTGCAAAAAATACACAATTTATCACAGGAAATACAGAAATTCCTGTAATTTAACAGGTTCCCTATTACGCGCTCCCCGAATTTGCCATTATATGCTATAAAAATTCGTTTCATGTTTATAACTATTTTAATTATATGTCTGACACATTATTAGTTATTTTGCCATAATCATATTTGATCGGGCAAACTATTTATTATAATAATATTAATCATCATTATTAGAAAAGACACTCAACAATTTTAAAACAGGTAGAAATCTTGAATCCAATATGGAAATTAGTGATCCTGGTTGCGTTTGTTTCCTTTATAGGATACGTTCTGGAAGAATCTATAGAATTATCAACGTTAAATAATGCCGAATCACCGGGAGAACTTTTAGAGATTATATCTGACCTGTTCGCTGTGTTTGTGGCTATTTCAATTTTTACTATAACGTGGTATGCATATAATAAAAGCCGGGATAATCATTCTCTTTTTCTTGGTTCCGCTTTCTTAATTATTGGACTTTTAATTCTGTTTCATTTACTTTCTTATCCTTTTATGCCGGATTTCATCAATTCCAACTCGTCTCACAAAGCAGGGATTTTCTTTTTTGAATCCAGATTCATCCTGGCTGTTTCACTTATATCAAGTGTATATATTCATAATGATTCACTTCCTAAATTGATTAACAAAAAAGTAATGGTTTTGTCTGTAATAGTAATATTGTCAGTTTTCCTGTCTTCTGTTTTCGTCCACGATAATATGTTCTTTCTGGGATTTACCCTTGATAATTATTCCATTCCAGCTGTAATGTTATTATTCATAACAACAATAATTATTTTAGTTGCAGGCTACCTTTATGCAAAAAGAGCCAGGGAAACAGGGCAGAGAAACCTTCAATATTTAACATATGGTTCTGTTATAATAATTTTCAGTAATATGGTCTACCTTTATAGTGAATTCTCAGGACATTTCCTGATAATTGCCAGTTTTTTTTATTTTTATCTTGGCCTATATAGATCATCCATAGAATTACCATATGAAAAGCTGGCCATAGCAGAGGAAAATCTTCGCATAAGAGCAGAGAATAAGTACCTTAATATATTCGATAATGCAAATGATGCAATCATAACAACGGACCTTGAAGATAAAGTTACTTCATGGAACCGCAGCGCGGAGAATCTTTTTGGATGGAATGCACATGAAGTAATGGAAAAGAAACTTTCCAGCCTGATAGTTCCGTTAAATTTACAGATTTACAGGGAAGATCTCATCCGTAATACTATAAATGGCAAATCGGCTTCCGGGGTAGAAACAATATACATGCGTAAAGATGGTACCAGGATTTTTGTGAATTTGACAACGTCTCAATTGCTGGATTTGAATCAGAATTTAGCTGGTCTGTCATTCATAGTTCGTGATATTACTGAACGCAAAAAAGCAGAAGATTTACTGAATAAATCAAAGGAATTCGCCGAAACCGTGATTAACAGTATGAATGACGCTATTGCTATCATTGATATTAATAATTTCAGGATAACCGATGTAAACTCGGTTTTCCTGGAGATTTATGGGATGAAGAAAGAAGAATTGATGGGAAAAACCTGTTACGAGATCACACATAAACGTTCTTCGCCATGTACTTCTCCAGACGATATCTGCCCTCTAATTAATACTTTGAATTCGGGTAAATATTCAGAAGCAGAGCATGTGCATTATATCAGGGGTGGAAAAAAGCAATATGTTGAGGTTTCTACATCGCCCATAAAGGATAAAACCGGGAAGGTTGTAAATGTTATTTATGTGTCAAGGGACATTACTGAACGAAAGCTGGCAGAAAAACAAATTGAAATCTCCCTAAAGGAAAAAGAAACGCTTCTAAAAGAAATCCATCATCGTGTCAAGAACAATATGCAGATTGTTTCCAGTCTTCTGGATTGTCACGCCCATTATATCAAAGATAAAAATGTGATTGACATATTTACCGAAAGCCAGAACAGAATAACTTCCATGTCTCTTGTTCATGAAAAACTCTATCAATCCAAAGATCTGGCAAAAATTGACTTCAATGATTACATCAATGATCTGGCTGCTAATCTTTTTCAGTCTTATGTAGTCAATTCGGACAAAATAACACTTAACATAAAAATTGAAAATATCCAGTTAGATATTGATTCTGCCATTCCATGTGGACTGATAATCAATGAACTGGTCACTAATTCTTTAAAATACGCATTTCCAGGGGGCAAAAAAGGTGAAGTCAGGATAGCATTACGAAAAATGGATGAAGAAATGTTTGAACTTGTGATCGGCGATAATGGCATCGGCCTGCCAAGAGACCTTGATTTTAGAAAAACCAGCTCATTGGGTTTGCATCTGGTCACAATACTGGCAGAAAACCAGCTACATGGTGAAATCAATGTAAATACAGATACAGGGACGGAATTTCAAATTAAGTTCGGAGGGATAAAATGAATACTGCAAAAAAAATAATTATTGTTGAAGATGAAGTCATTATTGCAGAAGGCTTACAAAGGAAATTAACGACGATGGGATATGATATTATCGGAATAGCATCTTCAGGGGAAGAGGCTGTCAAAAAGGTAAAAGAAAATAATCCTGATCTGGTGTTGATGGACATCGTAATACATGGTAAGATAGACGGAATTGAAACTGCAGCACAAATACATTCTCTTTTTGACATCCCTGTCGTGTACCTTACTGCTTATGCTGATGAAAAAACACTGGAAAGAGCAAAAATAACAGAGCCTTTTGGGTATTTAATTAAACCGTTTAAAGATAGAGAATTACAGATTACAATTGAGATAGCTCTCTACAAACATGGAATGGGACAGAAACTAAAAGAGAGTGAAAAGAGTTTGAGAGAGAAAAACCAGTGGCTGACAGCAGTTATTGAAAGCGTAGGTGATGCGGTCATTGCCACTGATCCGGATGGATCAATAAGACTTATGAACCCGATCGCAGAGGCATTGACAGGCTGGAAGCAGAACGATGCGATAGGAAAACCTCTGACGTGTGTCTTTAATATTATCAGCGAAACCAATATAAAATTAGAAGATCCTGTAAGAAAGGCAGTCAAAGAAGATATTTTCTATGGTCTTGCGGATCATACAATATTGATAACAAAGGAAGGTATGAAAATACCTGTTGATATTATCGGTTCAAGCATCAAAATTGATGGAAATAACATTATTGGTATTGTACTGATTTTCTATGATATTTCTGAGCGCACAAGAAATTATGAGGCGATGAAAATATTGCATAGGAAGGGAGTGTAATTATGAGATTATATGCCAGGCGTTAAATTCACCTTATTCCAGCATTTTCTCAAACATCTTTCTGATAATCATTCTTTTCAATATGAAATAATCCTGGGTAGCCGCCATTACAGCCTGTTTTTCCATCATCTTCCTGTCATGGGTCCATCCGGCCATTACTTTCTTCAAGGTTTCCATTAAAATATCTTTTTTTTGTTCGGGTAAACTTGTGATAATATCTGTTCTTGTTTTTACGATCTTTATCCTGTCTTCCTCAGGGAGTTCTGCAATTGAATCAAGCATATCGCTTATTGCTGTCATTCTCTTATCTTCCGGCATGGCCGAGAATTGCTCCATGCGCGCGCTCAAAATCTTGCGCCGTTCTTCATCCGGTTTCAATGCAAGCATGTGTACGGCTTCCATCATCTGATTGATTTTTTCAGCTTTCATCTTGTACTCCTGGCATGCAGGACACTTTTCAAGATGTTCATCCAGTGATGCTATATCTTTACCCGAACACTCTTCGCATGCTTTTGCCAACTTTTCTAATTCTTCCCTTTGACTCATAAAAAAATTCACCAATAAAAAATAATAGGTATTTTCTCAGATATATAGTTGATTCATATATTAATTTTAGTCCGCCAGCTCACATTTTAAATAATGGTAGATTGCCTTGGCAATGGCATCTTTTATTGAAGATTCCCCGGACTTCACTTTCAAAGCGATCACGTCTTCCTGGGGAAGTACTGACTGGATATGGACATATCTCATATTTATCTCCTGAAATTAAATATATGATTATTATTTATATTTACAATTCACACGAATATATAGGGAAGTGTGAAGTTTGGAACATCGAATCAAAAATTGATTGCGGTTATCTTTTCTGAACATAAAAAAAATGATGGGGTGGTGTCCTGATTCAAATGCCTTTGCAACGAAGCGGATGATGGTAACTCTGCCCTCAGACGAGGTATATGGGATGAAAGATCAAAATATAAATTTCAGTTTTCACTTTACGAGGCAAGTATAATCAAACGGTTCAAATTTTTTTATCCATCTGGTTTTGTCTATTGGCTCATATTGCGGGTCTCTTCCTTTACCTAAGGTCTGGAAGATCTTATCTTCTGTAATTTCAAGAATGTTCATCAATAGTAAAAATGTATTTAATCGCTTATATAGCTGATATAATATTTTAATGCTCAAAATAATTGTTATTATTATGATTACTCAATTATGTATGTTACCTGGACAGTTAATGAAACTTTTGTCTCCCCGGGATTAACTGGTGTAGCAACTTTTCCTTGCGAAATTGATGCCTCCCTGAGAAATGGTTGAATAATCCCGCCATCACTTATGGAAGATGTCTTCACACCGACTATCCTGACATCCAGATTTTTAGCAAGATCATTGGCCTTTGATGATGCATTCGATACAGCTTCTGTCAGCAGCTCCTCCTGAAGTTCCTTTTGTTGTTGTTCGGATACGGAAAAGGATATTCCTCCAATCTGGTTGCCCCCTGCGGCTGCGGATCTGTCAATAATATCGCTCAGTTTATCTAACATCCTGGTCGTAACCTGTACATTATTGGATGCAGAATAAGTTTCAATGGTTTGTATGCCATTAGTTTTGTAAACAGGCTGGATGGAAAGAAAAGACGTTTGAATGTCTTTATCCTCAAGCCCGAGATTCTTGAGTTCATTAATTACTGCATTCATTGAAATGGCATTCTTATCTGAAGCTTCCTTTGCAGTTTGTGCCTGAACAACAACACCAATGCTCAATGAAGCAGTATCAGGGGCTACATTTTTACTCGCAGTGCCTGAAATTGTGAGAGTGTGCTCTTCTTTTTGCCCGGATATGGCCGCAGGTCTGGTGAATAGTAAAACTGCCATTAGTACTATGGCAATAGACAGAATAAAAAGGACTGAATATAATTTATTGCCGGATATTTCCTGTGTCATTTTCCCACTACTCTTAAATATCAATTTGTTTCGTTATAAATCTTGGCATGAATCAAGCATAAATGACCTTTTGCGCGCTTTCAGATGTGATGATTTTTAAATTCGATGAATTCAATAACCATTATTGTGACTAATAATCTTAGAAAACCAATAATAGACGTTAAATCTATAAAATAAATCATTAAATACGTTTAAAACCAAAAAAACATATTAAACTATCGATAAACTTATTAAATTTGCAGTTATACTAACATTTGTGATGGTTATCTTCATAACTTACGACACAACTGGCCTTAACATTGAGACCTCATAGTCTCTCAATAAATTATGCCGAAGTAAACACCGCATGGCATCAAATCCTCAGGCAAAGTCAGGTCATTCAATCAAATCAAAATATCGTATCTATTAAAAAATACGCGATGTATATTGAATCGACAATAAATGAACTAAAAATATATATATTATTCCATACAACATTCTTATTATGACTTACAAAAAATCGATATTTAAAGACCTGTTTGAAAAACGCAGGAGCTTAGCGGTCAAAATAGGGTTGAACGGTATCATCCTTTTGCTTCTATCTCTACTTGCAAAGGAATTGATCCCTGTTTCACAGCCAACTGGTATCTTACATATCCTGAATGTTATTATTGAGCTTTTTGGCAAAGTGGGTGAAGCCTTTATACTTTCAGGTTTTGTTGTTTTTGTCCTGGAAGAGCATCCTCTTACAATGATGGTTAAAGATGTGTCAAAATCCATTATAGATGAAATAATAGACAGGCATTTTACAAGGAATGAACTGGTAGGATTTATTTTAAAAGGAACACGGAATTTAAATAAATATGAACAAGTAGATGATGAAATATATTCTTTGTATGAAAAACATGGTTTGCTCGAATTGTCCGAAGAACCCAGAACGTCCAATCTTTCAATAATATTCAAGAAAGAAGGTGAAGTGGAAGGTGAAAATGATAAGATTGTCCTGAACAGGATGTATGATTATATGGTAAAAAATGAGGCAAAAGAAGGGAGTGCTTCAAAATTGATCAACAGGGACGGTCTTGTTGCATTGTTCGATTTTGCTGTTCAGGGATTAACAACCGGGGAAGAGGAAGAGATCCTGAAAAATATTCACAAATACCAGGATATTTCCTTCAAATTTTCTACTTCATTTGAAATAAGCGGATATATGTGCAATAAGAATCTTACTCCGCTTGAGCCGGTTTACATAAGGAGAAATGATTTTGATCTTGAGAATTGCAGACCGCATAATTCAAACGATGAAACGGAAATCAAGCCCAGACTATTCGTTGTTTATGATATAATAAGCCAGAGCGATGGGAATAAGATCCTGAAATTAAATGCATATTTTAATATTGAGATCCCTCCAAAAGAGTTCATCGAGCTCTTTTTTGAAGTAAAAGGAATTGTGCCTGTTTTTGATCTATGGACTTATGAATTCATTTCATATACAAAGGGAGCAACATTTGAATTGCAGTTGGGGGATGATTTTGAGACAAAGATCGAGGAAGTCCTTATCGGCGTTCCAAATCCTCCGATCAAATCGAATTCCAAATTGAAATATAATGGCTGGATCATGCCCCATTCATCAATATCAGGAACCTGGAGAAGGAAGCTTGAATGTTAGTCCGAGAGCGACCATTACTTCAACTATCATCAAAAATGAACCATAAATCTTATGTTGATGTAGAATAAGCAGAGAAAACCAACGAATACTTTGGGCTTATAGCCTGTCGTGAAAGTATTAAGTAGTTTAGAATTTCAGTGTAAATGGCAATAGGACTTGGCGATATCTACGAGAAGCTCAAAGAACTTGTTACAATTACAGATAAAGTCTGGGAAAACACTGATAGGATTGTAAAGTTAGAAGAAGAGTTCAGGGCATACCGTGAAGAATCCCGTTTAAGCGATGCTGAATTGAAAGGAGATATCAGGGAAATCCTGACGAGGCTTGACAGAACCGTATATCACAAGTTTTTCATCCTTCAAGCAGCGTCAACGACCTTATCCATTCCCCTTTAGGCTCCCTGGTTGTCCCCACAATAAGCCGTTTCATGTTTCCCGCAATCTCCACCATGCCGCGCGCTTCGATTCGCTCGCCCACCAGCGCCTGCCCTGCATAGGTATGTGTATAAGATAGCACATAACTTATCTCAGGATGGTCAATTTTATAGATCGCAGGGCTGTCAAATGCAAAATCAGCATTTGTAACGGTTGCCTCAATGGTTTTATTGCCGATATCCGTTCCGCGTAAACATGGCGCTATATCCTTCCAATCACGGACATAAAGCAGGTCAAAATACGTTCCTCCCACCATTCCCCTGTTACCTTTCCTGGTCTCATGGAGCAGGAATTCATCGAATGAGATATCAGGCCTGCGTTTCTTATAAATATCCTGCCACATATCATCACTGATTTCTGTGATCGGGTTTTTCTTTTGTTTTTCCAGCCGGATAATATCACGTGCAGTGAACCATGAGTTTCCATAAACGATAAAATCAATATCTGATGATCCTATTTCAAGACCGGGAAGAAGAGACCCGGTAACACCCATATTTCCAACAGGCACATATTTTTCAAGCGATTGTACAATTGCCTTTACTTTTCCGTTCTTTTCTATTAGCTGCGGCAGCCTTTTATCAGGCGCAAGTATCTCTTTGACCGAATCCCATGGCACGATATGCACGTCACTCACCCATCCGGGGCGGGCTTTCTTCATGAATATGAATGCATCATCAAAATCCATTTTACGATATTTTTTCCCGCTTCCCCTTGAGCCCTGCGGGTCCGGAACATATCTCAGGATCGAGCGGATTCCACCTTCATGGCAGTAATCTGCAACTGCGAATATCCAGTCGTCTTTTGTTACGATGAAATCACGGAGTCGTGTACGGAGCATCGGTGACTTTAGGAGAAAGGGGTTATATAAAGAATATCATTTTTCTACCAAAATATTCTTATATTATGAAATGTAATGTATTTACAGGGGTAAAGTAACTATAAGCCAATAACATTTTGTTGCCTGGCTGGGCACTAAATTTCCAAAAAGATATAGTTACAATTACTCACATCAATAAGGGAGTGATCTAAAATGCCAAGAAGAGAAGAGGAAAGAGGAGTTGCATCCGGGGAAAAAGAGATTTTTATGAGAGCAAGAGCAGGTAACTTAAATATTTCTTTTTCAACCGAAGAGGAAGCCCAGAAATGGGAAGACCAGATAGTATCAAAGTTGAAAGATGACGGATATAAGGTCGGTGGAAGAGACTAAACTGAATAAAATTAAAAATAGGGAGTGATATAATATGCCGCAGAAAGAAGAGAAGAGAAAAGAAGGGACAAAAGAAACTGGCAAAATGACTAAAGAAGAGGCTGGCCGCAAGGGCGCAGAATCCCGTGGACGGGAAACTTCGAAAGTGGGTACATCATCCCGTTCTGAAGCAGGACGCAAGGGTGGAGAGGCAACTAAGGAAACACACGGCCGTGAGTTCTATCAGGAGATCGGCAGAAAGGGGGGACAAGCTTCTGGACAAGAGAGATCGTCTAAGATGGAAGAAACTTCTGAAATGGGAAGATCATCTGAAAGAGGAGGAGAAGTGGTTGTAAAACGCAGTGGAAAAGATATAGATGTCACCTTCTCAAATGAGCAGGATGCTCAGGACTGGGAGAATAGTATAAGGCCAATGCTTGAAGAAAGCGGTTACCACTTTACAAGAGAGAAACCTGCTGCAGCAGCTGCAGAGGCCGCCGGATAAATAATCTCAAATTCCCGGTGGGTCAACCGGGTTATTCTTTTTAAATATGAATATACTGCAAATTCTTTCTAAAATAGCAACGCTTTAAGAACGTGTCAAATAGCATTGAGAATATTTTTTGTGGATTGTGAACAGGAAAACATTAACAGCCTTGCTTAAGCAGAAGTATCCACTTCAATGAATATTGGTAGAATGCCTATTATTCCGCCCAGGCCAAAAAGAAACAGGGCAATATAATAATTGCCCTTTGATACATTATCTATACTCACTGCGATTAATATCAGGCCAATGAATTTAGATAATGCATCTATTTTATTATATTTTGATCCTGGCAGTTTTATCATCGTCAATGGTAGACAATGCTATAGTATGTGAAATACAGAATCCCGAGAATTGCAATAACTCCAAGGGCAACTGCAATTTTTCTTTTCCTTATATCACTTGACGGGTTCCTGTCTATGAAGGGTACCAGGAACAGAAGGCCATACCATAATACCATAGGTAAAGTCACACCGATCACTTTTGCTTCTATTGGCCCGATATTCCATGTCCAGAATTTGAGGAACCCGAAGACATAAAGGAAATACCATTCAGGATAGATAGGCGTTGGTGTATCGAATGGATCTGCCGGCTTGAGAAGACCTGCCGGGTAAATCGAGGCCATCAATATCAGGCTCCCTGCAACGAGACACATTACAACTACTTCACGAAGCAGGAAATGCGGGAAAAACGGAAGTCCGCGTATCCTGACAGGCTCATGGCTCTCCTCTTCCACCTCATGCTTTTCAATTTCGATCAATGACATATCAGAGCCTCCCTGAAATTCCCTGTATCCTGACCATGGCAAAATGCATTAACAGGAGAATTGCAATGGTTATTGGAAGGATCATTACATGAATGGCAAAGAACCTTGTCATTGTCTCAGCGCCAATGTCTGTTCCTCCTACCAGTATTAAGGAAATATATTCTCCTATGACTGGTATCGATCCCGCGATCCCTGTTCCTATTTTTGTTGCCCAGAACGCAAGCTGGTCCCATGGCAGAAGGTATCCTGAGAACCCGAAAGTTGTGGTGATCAATAGGAGTGTTACACCAACAACCCAGTTCAATTCCCGCGGTTTCTTATATGCTCCCATGAAGTATATCCTCATCATATGAAGCATTACTGCGGCGATCATAGTATTTGCAGCCCAGTGGTGGAGGCTCCTTATCAGGCTTCCCATGGGAACTGCGGTCATGATATGTTCAACGCTTTTATATGCTTCAAGTGGTGTAGGCTTATAGTACATTGCCAGGAATACGCCAGTTCCAACAAGTATCAGGAAACACAGGAAAGCAATCCCTCCGAGGCAGTACAAAGGGTTTGTCACCGCATATTCCGGAGCAGGATGCTTGATAATCGGGGTGAGTAATTCTTTTAACTTAAACCTGTCATCGAACCATTTGTATATCTTATCTTCAAGTCTCATATGATCACCCCTAGGCAGCTCCGGCATAGAATGAAATGGTCCTCACATATGCAGGATCTTTCCATTTAAGCGCATAGACCGCTCCTTCTTTTACGACAATATCAATTGCCGGTAATGGGGATGGGGGCGGTCCTGATATTACAGCGCCTGTGTTCGGATCGAACTTTCCCAGGTGGCATGGGCAGAACAGGATGCCTTCATCCTCTTTCCAGTAAGAGATACATCCAAGATGCGTGCAAACGGATCCGAAAGCTCGAAAACCTGCGGGCATATGCAGGAGTACGGCCGCTTTCCCGTTAAACATGAACTTCCTGGCACTGCCTGTCGGAACTTCATCTGCATTTGCAATTTTTATTTCGGCGGCATCGCCTTTTGCAGAAGTGGCAGGCCAGAGGTATTTCAATATCGATGCCAGGGCGCCTCCTGCAAAGAATAATGCAACAAGTGCCATAATAAGCTCAGTAAGCTTCCTTCTTGTAATTGTAAAAGTTATTTTATCATCCATGTTCTCACTCCAGTGTTGTAACATATTCGTCTTGCAGCAGCTCTTTAACATATAGATAAATGATAGCTGCCAGGTCAAACAGGAGATAAGCAAGTAATTTTCCTATGTCCTCATTGAATTGTCTTGTAGATGCAACCTGGACATCGCTTGTTAAGATTCTCCAAAAAAATATTCCTGTAATTCCGGCTGCGACAAGTGCCAAAAGAATTATCAATACAAAAGCAACCTGCGACCACAGGCCTTCTTTCTCCGGCCCATATTCTATTTTCTCAATATGCATGATTACCTCACAACCTTATTACATAAACTATGGCAAGCACAAGCAGGATAAGAGCCAATCCTCGTATCCCTACATCCCATGTTGTCATATGAACCCCTATCTCGATCTCCTTTGTAGGTTCAGGAGTTGGCGTCACTGTTGGTGTTGGAACATAACCTTCCATAGAATAATTGTGGGTAGCATAATAAACTCCGATCTCGTTGAGCTGCGGCGGGCCATCCCTTGTATGGCAATATGGGCAATTCCTGCTTTCCTTTACTGCATATTCGGGCCGTGCCGATGTTAAAGAGGGCATTAATAGCAGGAGAACTAATGCAACCAACAATATGATTTGATTTATTCGTTTTTTGTTCATTCTGGTTTCACCTCTTTTATCTTCTGCGTATTAGCAGGTATATTGAAATTATTCCCATAACGGATAATATTATTCCAAATCCGGGAGTTGACGGCTTGGTCTGGGGTAACCCTAACTCTGTTTGTGCTTTCTTGGCAAATACAATGCCATTTTCAGTTACATTCTGGAAGTTGGGAAGGTTAAAACTATGCCAGAGTATGGGAAGATTATCCCGGATGGCCAGTGCAGAATCAAGCTCTTTTTGTGCGACTGTGACGTCTTTTCCCTGCTGTTTTGCCTGTTTTATAGCCTCATCTGCAATCCTAATCTCGTTCCTGAGTATTTCAGTATTATCAATTGCTACCACAGCTTTGTCAGGAATGTCAGGGGCAATTTTCATATCAATATTATGACAGCTACTGCATAGATTCTGGAATTCACTGGAATTTAACACTTTGAATTCATGTGGCATGTGGCATGTATCGCACGTTGGTGCCTGTTTCAGTGCCTTTAATCTCTGATAATGTAAGGAATCTTTGAACTGATTTAATTCATTAACATGACATTTACCGCAAGTTTCGGGTACATTCCTGTAAAAGACAGTACTGTTTGTTTCTGATGAGCGTGAAACACCTGCATGTGCTGTTTCCTTTATATCAGAACCGACGTCGCCCCCATGACATTTATCGCATGTGACATTGAACATGGCATGTTTGGAATTTGTCCACTGTTCATAATTGCTTTTCGCAATCTTGTCGATAATAGTTGCATGGCACTCAAGAGAACAGGCAACATCCCTTTGAAGATGTTTTATTCTTACCTCATTAAGTTGTTTTTCTGTCTCATTGAATGCTGTAAGTTTTTCATGGCAATCCAGGCATGAATTATTGTCTGCTGCTGATACTGGCATGGCTAATATGGCTAATATCGCAAATATAAACATGAAACCAGCTAATACAATCGTTTTTTTTATATTCATTCAATCACCTTTTGTTTGTATATTAAATTAATATGATGATTTGTCAATGCCGTTTTAACAGATATGCTGCTACCAGGCCTGATACCATCAGGAAAACTCCAAATCCTGGTGCTTTTGTTGGAACCGCTGTTTCATTATTATCAGGCATCGCTTTTTCTGCATTCTGGGCATCTGTTATTCCTTTATGGACTTCCGTATCAAAGTAAGTCAGGTTAAACCTGTGCCAGACAGACGGAGTATTTTTTAGTATTGTCTTTGCTGATTCAAGGTCTGCTTCGGCTGCTGTAACATCCTTTCCTGAGGCTTTTGCCGCAAGAACAGAGCTTCTTGCCTTTGATATTTCAAGCTGCAATTCCCTTACCGAAGACAGGGCTGTTTCTGCTTTCTTTGGCACTCCAGGATTTATACCCGTGATGTTATTATGGCAATTGCTGCAGAAATCCTCAATTTCAGATGCTGTTAAAACCCGGACGCTATGCGCCTGGTGACAGGTGATGCATGCGGGTGCGGGTCCTTCCTGGTTTGATTCTAATTTCTTGAAATGCTGGGAACTCTTGAATTCTTCAAGTTCAGGCCCGTGGCATTTACCGCACATTTCGGGAGTATTTGCGCGTAATATGCTGGAATTTGAAACACCAACATGTGCTTCCTGTTTCAAAACCTTTGACGGGTCTCCACCATGGCATTTTTCACATGTTACTTCAAAAAGAGCGTGTGTGGATATTGACCACATGGCATAAGTACTGGCAGTTGATTTATTGAGCCTATCCTCATGGCAAATGATCGAACATGAAATACCGCTTTCAAGATGCTTGATGCGAATATCGATAAATTGCCTTTGTGATTCTGAACTAAAAAGCAATTGGCGGTGGCAATCAGCACATGAGTTATTAGGTAAATCCGGTGCTTTTGACGCTGCTGGTTGAATTACCTGCAAAGCTAAGAGCACAAAAACCAATCCTATAATTATCTTTAAAACGTTTTTATCTATCATATGAATACTCCTATCATCACCATTATTATTATTATTCAAATCATTAATAATGATATATTCAGTTCAGTTTAATCTGCAAAATACTTAAACTTATCCTTCAAAAATATTATATTAATTCAAAGATGAAATAATTTCAACCTTTCAGCTCTTTTCTTCTCTCGCTCCTGTACTCATCCACTAGCGATTTTAGCCATTCTTCTTTTGCCTCAACCCTGCGTTGTTGCGCTTTCTTATTCCAGTCTTCTATTGCATTTCTCATATCATCAGGATCGATAACAGCAAGCTCTTCTGCTGGATCAAACTGGATATTCACATCCTGTGCTTTTAAAACAGGCACACCAAGGTTGAAAAGTTCTTCTTCTGCAGCATGCGACATATCATTACAGATGATGATCGCCCGCACACCGAGGTCAGCAAGCATTTTAGCGGTAATTGTTCCTCCACCGCTTGAATCCTTCAACAGGATGATGTCGTCTGTTTTTATTCCCACTGTTTCCCGGGTTTTAAGGATACTGTCTTTCGTAAAAGAAAATATTATCTTCACAGGAAGAACACGGCCGCTTATTTCAAGTCTTCGGACCTTTTTCAGTTTATGGATCCTTTCATTTAATTCGGAAATTTTCCTGTTTTTCTCAGATATCTTGTTTTGCAATCGCTGTATATCCATATCCCTGATTTGTATTGTTTTGTCTTTTTTTATTTTTTTGTATACATCTGAACGCTGCTTTCTTATTAGCTCTTCAAATTCCCGGATCTTTTCGTTCCTGATGAGAAGTTCTTTTTCCAGAGATTCTTGTCTTGTCCTCATTTCATTAATTATATCTTCATATTTCCGGATGGATTCCCTCAAGTGAAATGCATCCTCATCTTTTTTTTCAGGAATTATCTGGACATAAGGCTCTTTAATTTCCGTCCTGGTCAATCCTGAGATAACAGCCTCAACAGATTTTCCCCTCACGACCTGCGCTATCGCTTCGCTGGCATCTACTCCTGGAGGTGTCTTCTTTTTGATCTGTTCGAACTTATTTTTGTTTTTGCGATAAAACGATACGGCAGCTGCAATGGCATCACGTTCATGGTTGTTTGAATAACCATATGGTGCTGCAAACTCAATCTTATCCCCGGCCGAGAGTACTTCAAAAGGAGAGCTTGATACGGCATTAAATGCCCTTCTGATCTTTTCAACAGCATTGGGGGTAGGGAATACATCACTTGCTATAACAAGCGGTCTTCCTTCCTGTGCGATCATTTCAATGACTTCAGGTATCGAAATAGTCCTTGAACTATGGAGCTTTCGCAATTCACCATCAAGTGTGAGAACGGCAATAGCTGTCGTGGTTCCAGGGTCGATTCCAACGATGATATAATCTCTTTTTTTCACTTTTAGCGGCTTAAAAACCACGGAATCACGTTCTATGCCTTTTACACTCACCTGCACATCCCCGTATTTTCCCGAACCGATATGGATCTGGCTTCTTGGTGCATCCACGGTGAATTCAGCTTTTGAATATCCCCCGAACCTCTCTGTTATATTCTGGGAAAATGTGAATCCCCTGGTTCTTGAGAGTTCATTCAGGGAATCTTCGATCTCCCTTGCTCTTTGCCTGACATACCCATGCATTTTGCGCCTGTACCTGTTCTGGCTCCATCCGCCTCTGCCCGGTGAGCGCCCCCTGCTGACCTTGATAACCGTTTTATCCTCAAATGCCGACACTTCATAACCCACCCCTATTTGTGAAAGCTGCGCGCATATGAGGGCCTCAGCGCCAGGGTCAAACCTGTCAAAGGATAGTCCCTGCTGGCGGGCTAGTTTTGTAAGTGGTAAAAGCTGCTCACCCCCTGTTACCTGGGCAAGTTTCGTATCAGGGGGTAATTTCTCAAGGAACGAAATAAGGTCATGCTTATCCGAAACTAATTCATAAATATTATCAACAGCGATCAACGATGGTTTTTCTTTCCAGACCATTCGCATGAATTTATGGAGGCTTACCATTTTGTGATGTTCAATATCCCCATTTCTGAGTATCACTACGGCATAGGCTGGTTT
Source organism: Candidatus Methanoperedens sp. (assembly GCA_012026795.1). Classification (NCBI taxonomy): domain Archaea; kingdom Methanobacteriati; phylum Methanobacteriota; class Methanomicrobia; order Methanosarcinales; family Candidatus Methanoperedentaceae; genus Candidatus Methanoperedens; species Candidatus Methanoperedens sp. The sequence continues at coordinate 3,306 of VEPM01000021.1, read as the reverse complement.
TTCCCTTGCATGTAAAGAACCTTTAGCAATGTCTATACCAAAAATTATATTTTCCGGCATAATTCATGTTATAATAGTATTTATTATCTCGCCAGTGTCTCTTTTGATCCTGTATTTACGGTTAAAATATGATAATACATTATCAACATCCCTGTGAAGAAACTGATGTGCATTAGGATGAGTCGGTTTGATGAATTGGGGCCAATCGATGATCTCACATCCTGCGGGATTAACAAAGATATTAAATTCACTCAGGTCACAATGGATAATCCCGAGTCCGTATGCTCTTTTTATCTGTCTTAATATCTCATCCAGATACCAACCAGGTTCATCCAGCCGGGTATGCGCAAGCTGTTGACCCATTGCTTTGGACATCACGATCCCATGCCTGTTATGATCTATCGGCTCAGGGACACTGACTTTCGGATAAAGAGCAACAAGGGCATCATATTCTTTTTTAGCTGCAAGACGTGCAGCATATAACCAGGAAAGATGCCGCCTTTCCCCGATAGTTTCTCTTTTTGTCCTGACATGCCTGAAGCTCATTTTTCCTTCCCTGTGTAGTTTAATTATAACATGCCGGTCAATAATGCCGCCTGTTGCTTCATATACTACAGATTCTTTTCCCCTCCCGATTATTTCACCCAGTGCATTCACAGATCCTCGCTTCACGAACGCATTCAGTGCAAGCAGGTCGTATGCTTCAAAGTATATCCTGTATCCTTCATAAGCCTGGACATTCCTTTGAATAAGCTTGTTTTGTGCCAGGTTTGAGAGAATATATTCCACTTCCTTCCTGTCAAATGTCGTAAAATTCACGATCTCTTCTATTGGAACCCATTCATGGGATTTCATCTGGTTTTCGATAGCAACAAGAACACGAAATTCCTTGTTCGTGATAGAAAGAAATATCTCCGGAATATTTTCAAGCATTATTTACTATATTATACTGCTGACTATAAAAAAGGTTAATAAAAACAAAAAAAGAAGAATATTATCTTCTTTTTCCGCCGCCTCTTCTATCTCTTGAATCCCGGCCGCGGTCCCTGCCCCCGCTGCCTCCGCCGCGACCTCCGCCGCCTCTGCCCCCGCCGAATCCTCCTCCGCCATAGCCGCCTCCTCCGCTACCGTACATGCTGCCATAACCTCCGCTGCCACCGCGACCACCGCCTCCGCTGTATCCTCCGGTGCGTCTTGGCCTGTCTGGCATTTCCACGTGCTTATCAGACATATTAAGTTCAGTGTTGACTTCAACAACCGGTTCTTCTGATAACAACATCTTCCCGTATTTTCCTATGTTCAATCTCATGGAATTTCTTACTACGGAAATATAACCATTCTGGATCGAGATGCTATCTTCTGCTGCAATTTTGCCGATCTGGTCATCCCATAAGGATAATAGGATGCTTCCTGTCGCATCTGCAACTTTTACTTCACAGACTCGTTTATCACCATATTGTGATTTTATGTCCTTGACCTCTCCTATCTCAATTACTTTAAGAGTGGCGTTAACATTCTTTGAATTCTCGGTCATATCCTTTACATTAAAATTTGTAAGCGTCGTTTCCATTGTAATACCTTGTTTATATTTTAACTTCCTGCATCACTTTTCCCAGATGGCATTCACCTGTACTTTGAGTTAGAAGAAGCAAATATTAAATTGTAAAAGTAGTTGATATACTTTCTGCATAACAATATAACTATTAAAATAAATTAATTAATCAATCAAAAAGTCCGTTAGTGTTTAAGAATTACAATCTTAATATGAGTCCCCTGGTTTTTTATTTCCAGTACCTCATGATGATGCGTCTTGCACCATCCTGATATTGTATCTTTTGCGGTGGGATCGTTTGTTATTACTTCCAGTTTTTCACCAACAGGTATTGTTTCAAGTTTTTTCTTTGTATGAAATAATACAAAGGGGCATACTTTACCCTGAAGATCAAGGCTTTCCATATTGACTATTATGAATGGTTGGTATATTAATATTAAACCTTTATAACTTCTGCCACAACGCCACCATCTTTTGCGTCTTTTCTTAACTCCGGGAATTTCTGGGAATCCCTGGCTGTTAATAATGAGAAGAGGATTTTCTGACCTCGTATTGTGGTGAACATTTCTTTCAATTATCTACCTGATCCTGTCGATCTCATTTACTTTATCAAAATCGCTATCAAATGAAATTATCTTTTTAATTCCATGTTTTCTCATAATCCCGACAGATGAAGCGTCAGCCAGAGATATCGAGCCGTCGTACTTCAAGAATGTGTCCACCGCCTTTTCCATTAATTCTTTATTCAGGAATTCTATTTTACAATTATCGATGAAGTATTCGTAGAGGATTTTTCCTGCCTTCCCGCCTTCAAATGAACCCACTATTGTTATGCTTTCGCTTATGATAAGCTCAGAGATCAGCAGGGATTCCCTGGTTTTTTCAGATACCTTCAGAGCATCTTTGTGCCACCTGTCCTTTTCTCGTGCAATGGCGATAAAATATGAAGAATCCGCAAAGATCATTTAAGTCCCTTCTGGACCTGCTTTTTGGACTCAACGGCATCCCCACCCGCTTTTACCAGCCCGATTATATCCTTCAATGTCCTTTTTTTTCTTGGCAGCACAATTATTCCCTTTTCGGTGTCAATCCATTCGAGAACATCTCCGGGTATTATTTTGTGCGCTTTCCTTATTTTTGCAGGTACTACGGTCTGGTATCCCTTTGATATTACTGTTTCACTGAGCATATTAGTTTCACAGTCATATCATTTTTCAAAGTATTTAACGATTATCTTTGAGATAATTTAATCCTTTGAGACTACATTTTAAGCCGCCTGATTATAGTTCAATCAAATGAATGATGGTTCAATATACTAAATATCTTTTTAATAAAATCTTTGTATAATTAAAATTTCTGAAATTTCATGTTAAACCTGCCAGCGGCGGCGCTTCCGCCGGTCTGGGGTCGCAACCCCAGCGCCGTAAAGCAACGTTGACTGAAAGTGTTTATTGTATGCCCCATCTCACGATTTTTTCAAGCGCCATGCCAGCAATAGTGCGCTGACCGTGAATATTGCCGGAAGGAACGGCGTCTCTTTCGTCGGGGCGCCAGTTCCTGTTATTTCCGGCGCGGGAGTCGTGGGGGCGCCGGAGTACTGCTCGTCAAGGATGTAGGGGTTTGCGATGGTGAATTGGATTTTTTTGTCAGTCATACCTTTATTGAATTGAACCACTATGTTTATAGGTGCGTTTCCGCCTTTCCAAGCTCCATTAGGGACTAATTTCCAAGTATATGTTTTTGACCAACCAGAT